>PUKU01000091.1 GCA_003550625.1 Candidatus Aenigmatarchaeota archaeon | reverse complement strand
TCTGGTTCATCACATTCAAAGGACTGTTCCCAACGGTTTCCCCACACATCACAGTCCTCGGCACTCCCAAGGGTATAGTTCATTGCAATCTCACGCACCGTGGAGTTACCTGTGGCTTCATATGAGTTCCACATCGAACCTATCATCGATCCCTGGAGTATTGAAGGCGTGATGTTCTTGGTTTCGTAGGGAGGATCTCCGAAGTATCTGCAGTCGAACTCCTCCTCTGTGTGATCACATCTGGTTTGAAGTCTAACTGTATCTATTTTACTCAAGGATAGATCCAGTATTTTATTCCTATAAGTCTCGTTGCCCGTAACCCTGTAGGCATCTACAAAGCCCTGGATCATACTTCCCTGCCAGCTTTCGTATTTGCATGAATATTCTCCGTTCCACGGATCGCAGCCTTTCGGACTTTCCGGCGTTGACTGTATCAGTTCCTTCGCGATGTCGTAAAGATCTGATTTTCCTTCCGAAAGGAAAAGCTTGAAATAACCTTCGTGTGGTAGCCTCTCACCTTCCGTTTCGAAATAGTATCTGTAGTTTCCTTGGTCCAGGGACAGTTCACAGTACATCTTTTCATCGTCGATTTCCATAGTACAGTTTCTCCAGCCTGTCTTTCCGGGGTGTATGTATTTTAACTCCACGTCATCCACTTCTGTTTCGTTTGAAATGGTGAAGTTTATACTCTCGCCTGGTTTTAGCCTGCCTTCTGAACCTGTTGGGACTAGACCGGATGCATGTACTACATCCAACATAAGAATGGAAACCACAAGCGTAGATAAAACTACAATAGCCACCAAAAATCTACTGGACATGTTTATTATTATATCATTCGTTTTAATTAATTGTTCCTCGTTCGTTAGGTTATTGGAGAACGTCATGAAGCTTTTTAACCTGTAAATCCAAGAGTAAAACGTTGATATAAGGTGCAAAGGTTGTGGAAAATTTTATTGTTTGAATTTTCGGTGATGTGACTATTACAGAGAGTTATCTGCTTAATGATAGAAATGCACATATAAGTCCCACGGCTATAGTTTTTTCTTTCATAATTTTATCAACTCTTGTTGTGGCTACAGGAGTCCTTGCTGAAGGGTATGTTGAAGGTAGTTACATCTTCCTCGAGACGGATAGGGAAGTATACAGTATAAACGATACTGTGGATCTTTCCGGTGAGGCAGTAGTCAACGGAACCGGTGTCAATGATACGCTGGGACTTAATGTGACAACTGATGGGGCTGAAATATACACCAGTTCTGTAGATACCCACAGAGGTCTTTTTTCTTATGAAATAGAAAATGGATTCGTTGATGATGTTACATACAGGGCAAAGGTAGCTGGCCACGGTCTTCATAACTACACAGAGTTTGAATTTGTCAAAGATACAGATGATGATAAGACTCCACCGAGTGTTATATCAAAGGAAGTAACCGGTTTAGAAAAGGACAGTGCTACTTTGCACGGTAGTTTGAACTGTACCGGACACTATGATGAACTCCAGGCGTTTTTTAAATACAAGGAGTCTTCCGGTAACTGGACTCACACTGATTTTCTGTTGGTTGAAAGACCTCGTTCATTTAACCACAGTCTGGATGAACTTGAGCCAGGTTCTGATTATGTTTTCAAAGCCTGTGTGGAGGAACCGAGAATCTGTGGTGATGAACTAAATTTCACAACAAGGACATCTTATAGTTATTTTTTTGAGATAGAAGACGTTGATTGGGATAAAGAGGTGGAGCCAGGTGATAATCTTACCGTTAGCTATAGCATAAGGAACACCGGTAGTGAGAACCAGAGCCAGAATATAAGTATGTCCTACGGTTCGGCTGAAAATACAGTTAGAGTGCACGAAAGTTCAGAACTTGGACCAAATGGTACATATTTCAATACATTCAGTTACGAAATACCCGGTGATGAAGAGCCAGGTGAACAGTCGTTTTGGATAAACACAGATAACGATAGCATGAAGGTCTCCGTGGATATCCATGATTCTGAATCCACTGAAGAAGAAAAGGAAGACGAAGAAAAGGAAGATCGTGTTGATGTATTGGATTACCCCGAGGCCATGGGCTATGAAAAGTGTGAAAATCCAACTGTGGATGTATCGGAGATTGTTCCTGAGGATGCCTTTGATATAAGGTATATGGAACCCCAAAAAGATGACTTCGTAGACATTACAATGGAGGAAAGCATACCCCTGGTTGATATATGCAGGTCTGAGATGGTTTTACACGGGATGGAGCCAGATGCCAGCAGAAGTCATAAGAAGGCATCTGTGGGCGAAGACGTTGAGTGGGTTCTTGAGAAGGGTGGTACAGAGGTCATATATGAAACTCCTGCTCCGTACAAAAACGAGGAACCTGTTTCCGGAGGAAAAAGAGTTACCGTCAACTCTGATTTTACAGGACACTACGAAGAAGTTGAGGTATGTACCGAGGTTGAATCCATGGGATCACCTTCTCTATACAGGGTTTATAGTGATGATGAAAGGATTGACGTAACCGATGATCCCGGTTACAGCTTTGAATACGAGGAGGCTTCCGGGCATAGTTCGAGTAAAGCCTGTTGGGTTGTTCCTGTTCTCTCCGAGAGGGTTTTTGAAATTATAACACAGGAAATAAGTTTCGAGGTAGGGAAAACAGAGATGGGGGATGAATGGAAAATATACTTTGGCACAGAGGGAAGCGGTATCCTAACGGTGACAGAACTTCTTGGTTCAGATAAGATAAGCTTTGATAGTATCGAGAGTTATGAAGACGGTTCATGGCAAACGGTCCATCCAGACAGCACAGATCCACTGGAGGTAGAATGGGACGGGGATGATATGGAAATAGGACGCTTGGTATACCTGGTTGATGAGGTCGGCAGGTACAAGCTTGAATTTGATTTTTCAGACGAAAAAGTAAATATAACCAACTATCCGGGTCTTGAGCAGGTAGATCATACTCTTGATCTAGATGATCCTTCCTTTTCATACCGTCTCTGTAGATTCAATGAAACCATCTGGGACTGTGATCCTGAAATTTCGAACGGTGTCTGGGATCCTGGGTACTTTGGCAATGAGTATTTTTTTGAAACAGTTGATGATGAGTTTGTTGAATATATTGGACTTCCGGGGACTGTTGAAGTGGATGGCTTTGGGTTGCAGCTGGATGATATGTCCGGTAGTCCCTTGGTGGATTCTTCCTATTCAACTGCCGTTTCGACCGGGCAGCTAATACCAGATGGGATACCAGAACTGATATTTGCCTCAGAAAATGAAGTAGTTGTAAAAAACTCAACGGATGTGATATGGACTTACGGTACGGGATCTTACATCACAGATGTCGGAGTTGTTAATCTGACCGATGACTCAGAAGCAAAGGAACTGGCTATATCCACAGAAGACGGTTTGTTATTTCTTGATAAACACGGTGAGAAGATAGATGAGTTTATAGGAACAGGATACAACAGTCTGTTGGTCGATAGTGTTTTTTCGTTCGATGAAAAATATATGGATGGTGATGGTGAACCTGATGGTGCTGTCGGAATAAATGAAAATAGGCTGAAATACGAGGTACCATATGAGATAGATCACTCCGGAAGGACAGTTCATGTTGCTGCATTTTTCAACTATTTGGAGGAAAGGGATGGCAACCTTACGCTCTCGATTGGGGATAGTCTCTACGATCTAAACGAGGATTCTATCGACAAGGACAGTCTTCTTGAATACTCTATAAACGATGGCTTAGCTGATGCTTCGGACTGTATAGGTTGCAGTGATGGAGATACACAGCCTGCCTTCCAGAACTTTAGGAGTGGGCTTGGTATCCCCGATGATATTCTTGCAGAAAGGGTTTTTGTGAAGTCCGCACTTTGTTACGAGGGGGATCCTCCCGGCGATCTTGAGATAAGAGGTGATGGACTGGGAGAAATATATTCTATAGACGGGGATTCCGTTACCTCTGAATGTTCTGAAGACAATAGCAGCTGGGACTGGGTTTATGTAGAGGTCGATGGAGATGAGATAGACGATGATTGGGTCTACTGGAACTGTGAGGACTGTGATGATCAAAACAACTACAGGATAATGGGTGATGAATCGACAGATGGAAGCTATTCACATATGTTTCCGGGTCCTGTAGATGTAGACTACGACTATATGGTAGAGGTTTGGAGTAACCAGTCCTTGGACGGAAACTGGGTATCCAAGAGGATTGATGCGGATGATATAGAAAAAGGCTCCGAACTCGTGTTCGAATGTGAGGGATGTGATACAGGCTATAATCTAATGACTGATGGGACTGTATCAGGAAACTCCTACACAGAGGACGGCGAAGACTGGATTGTACTTGACGATGATCTGATGGTTGGTATCGAGTTCTATTCCGAAAAAGCAGGAGAAGAAGTAATCCTTACATCCGGTAAAAATGTATCCGTCTATGGAATGGAAGGTGAACTTTGGTCATACAGATCTTCCTATGGGATAAATGATGTTGTTTCTGGGAACATATCCGGAACTACCCAGAGGGAGATATACATTGCAACGGAGGGTGGTCTAGAGGTTTTAGAGGCTCCTGGTGTCCTGGTGGAAGAGGCCTCCGATGTTTACAACTCACTTGCTGTTCTTGAGGAGGAAGGTCTTCTCTACGGAGGCTCAGGTGAAAGTATAACTGTTATGGATGGAGATCTTAACTTGGAAGACTGGGACTACAGTACAAACTCAGAGGTTCTAACGCTCGAGGTAGGTGACATAACAAAGGAAAGTAACAATCAACTTATGGCGGGTCTCGAGAACGGAGAGATATTAATACGTGAGGCAACAGACGATGGTTCGATCTATTCATATGACAAGGAAATACCAGTTGTTTATAGTGAGTTCCATGATGACAGCTCTCTGGTTGGTGTAGTACTTGGTGATCATGGTTCCGAGGTTTTGAATCTAAAAAGTACACCGGTTGATCTTGCTCTGGATGTTGGTGCTGATGGATATGAGGAATGGAGCCACCCCGGAATCCTTCGTGGTGAGGAAACAATAGATGAGGGTGATGAGGGTGATATAGTCCAGGCAGTTAATCATTACCTAGATGAAAAATGCGGAGATGATGTATGTCAGGTTCCCATTGCTTTCCGTTCCGATCCAATAAGCAGGGTAAGAGTCAGGTTCCCTGAGATATACTATACATTTACCATGGACTACGTTGAAAGTCCGGATGTGGATGTTTGGGCTGATCCGCATGGTTTAGTTGCAAACGAGCCTATGATCTACTCTGCTCTGAACATAAGCTATTCCGAGATACCCGAGGATCTGTTTGTCAATGTGAGGGATATAACAAGTACCGATATACAGAACTATCTGGATAAACAGACAGAAATCTTTTCCGTGTATTTCAACGAGTACATGTTGGAGCAATATCCAGATGAATCCACTATAGATCTAAACTACATAGACGATAGCGGTGAACCTACAGGTGAACCGGTAGGTGAATTTTGGCTGAGTAACGCAGTAACAAGAGCAGATGATCTCTTATGGTACAACCACACGAGGTCTGAACCACCGGTCAGAACAAACATCACAGACTACTACAGTCCAAGAGGTGGTTTTACTGCAGTTAACGTAACAGTATACAGGTCCACTGACAGGGATCCAGTTGTATTTGAAAATGTGTCAGTTAATGCATCTATAGACAGCGAAAGAATATACGGTAATTCAACACTCCTTGTAAACTGGCAAGGAGATGAGTACCATGAGATCACACCGGATGAGATTTCTCCAGACTGTGGAGAGGAGGATTACCAGGACTTTGTTGTGGGTGACGATGTTTTCAGTGTATGTATGATGGACACAGAGGAAGATGGGAGGGCTGACTTTTTTGACTGGGTTCAACCCGAGGTGGGCCCGAAGGGAGATATACACTCAGAGACCAACTATATAATGGAAGCCCAGCGACCCGAAAATCTTACAGCAGACATTCTTTACTGGAACGATACAGTGTACAGAAGTGCAGATGGTTTGGCGGAGTACAACGAAGAGGCTGTTTTTGGGGTTAATGTTACAGATGAAGAAGAAGAGCCCTTTGAGAATGCAGAAACGGTTGATCTTAATATAGATGACTATGATGAAACCCATGACTGTAAAGAAATAGGATACGGGGTATACGAATGCCAATATGAACCTCTTTCTATAACAGACGTTGGTAACTACAGCTGGAGTATAACGGTCGACGAAGAAGGTTATATACCTGCCACCACGGAGACAAACAATTTGAGCGTCATTGAAATAGTCAGACCTGTTATAAAGGATGACCACAAGGATTTCTGGAGGACGGATGAGGTGAATATTTCCGCCGGCCTGGAAACACCACAGTACAGTCAAGTGGAGGAGCCAGGCTTTGACCTGGTTTTTTATGTTGAGGGTAAAAAAGAAGACTCTAATACAACCGATTCCAGTGGACTTACGACTTTTTCCTGGGACACGACATGTTATCATAGAATAGGAGACTATGAGATTGAGGTCGGTGTCAACGAAACACCCGAATTTTATTCGGTATACGAGACCAACAGAACCGGATGGCTCCATGCCTACGATAATCTGACTCTTTCAATTATAAGTCCCCCAGACTCCAGTGATCCCGAGTCAATAACCTACGATCAAGGTGATGTAGTCGAACTTTCTGCTTCATGGAACGACACATGCCACGAAGGCCCGGACGACATAGATCTTCAGTGGAAATATACGGATGCAGATTCGGAGGACATGAGTATAGGAACAGGCAACGATACTACCTGGACGGTCGCTAACTGGGCTTATGGAGAGGCAAATATAACTGCATACAGCAATAATCCATTTTACCATGACGGTGAGGACACCCATGAAATTCTAATAAAGGACGTTGTAAACGTTAACTTTACGGACGATGGAAGTAGTTTAACCAGGGAGGAAGGTGGGGATTATGAGATCGATCTCGGCGCCCAGCTTGTAACAGGGAACTGGATAAATATAACCGATTCGGACCTTGCAGAGGAGGAGCAGTGGGATGAGTTTGATATAACCTTTTACATCGATGGCGAGAAACACGACAAGGTTTCGGCCGATGAAGTTGGGTATGCCGAAACGACCTGGGAGGTGGACTGTTCCCATCCACCTGGATCCTATGATATCGATGTATGGATGGAAAATACTACTCCAGTGGAAATAGATATGCACCAACAGTGGTACAATGGGAGCGTTGGTGTCGTTGATTACGCGGAAGTTGAGATATTAAAGCCCGACCAAAGGGAGGCCTTTTATGGGGAGGAAATGGAGCTTTCTTCGAATGTTTCTGATGTGTGCGGTTTTTCCGACGAGGTACCATATGGAATATTATGGAGGTACATCGACGAAGGAATGGATGAACCTAAAACTATAAGTGATAGCAGAGAGGATACATGGTTTCCTACTACAAGTGACTATGGTGAAGCGAACCTAACGGCTAACCTTGTTTACGAATACTATCTACAAACTGATTTCAGAAAGGAGCTTTTGATTAAGAGAGAGGCATTCCTAGAGGATCATGATATACCCAAGTTCATGGCACCTGACTCTGTCAATGAAATTGGTGTAAATGTCTCCATACCTGGCCTTGTGGATAAGTCTGGGTACTCCGTCTATTTCTGGTTAGGCGATCCCGGTAACATAATAGATAGCGGGGAAACAGACGAAGATGGAGGTGTAGTCCTTGAATGGGACACGACTGGATACGACCAGGGTGCATACGATTCTGGTATCTTTATACAGGACGATGCCGACATGTACATCAATACAACAGAACCTTCCAGTTACAGTGAAACCGTTATAATTCCCGATATATTAAATATTTCTGCTGTTTTTAACGACAATCTAGAGGCTATTCCTGGTACCCAGGATTCTGAAGATCCAACCGGGCAGAAGTTCAGTAACCTACCCGGACATGTTGTCTACCGCAATCCTGGTCCATGGAAAAACCCCAGTGTAATGCATCTGACTGCAAATGTTACAACTCCCTTTGCAGACGAAGACGACGAGTTCAGCGTACATAACTCAACAGTTGATTTTTGGGTCAATGGCACGGGTGCAGATGGCACTGAAGTAAATAGACACATGGGTAGTTGTACTATAAATGAGAGTCTGGACAGAGAGGTGAGATCCTGGGATGAGTACTACCATGCCTACATGTGTGAGGATCCACTTGAGTGGACACCGGACCCCGACTTCCCCCTCGGTGAGTACAATGTAACTGTAAACGCAACACATCCGGTCGAGGGTTGGGAGAGTACAAGCGTAATCCTTCCCATCGAAGTCAGGGGAGTTTTCAACGTTACAGTTGTTGAGCCTGACAGGGAGGAGCCATTCTTCCACAACGAAAACATTACACTGAAGGCACACGTCGAAGACTATTCTGGCAACGTATATACCGATGAGGATCTGGACAGCATTGAATGGGGAATATCCTACAACCGTTGTCCAAGGATAGGACAGATAGAGGGAAGCTCAGCGAGGCTTTACTGGGATAACCGTGAAAGTGGAAGCCGCCATAAACTTGAAACATGGATAGTTCCTGATGATCCACACACAAACAAGATTCGCGGGTGGCAGTCGGCTGCTATCGAGGTTGAAAAAGAATATTTCGACGTTACAAGGAACGAATGGAGAAGAGGGTTCCGTGACTGTAATGGTATATTCCGACAGTGGGATCGTGAAAAGGGAGAGGTTACGGATGAGGACTATATAGGAGAAAGGGACGATGCCTCTGCAGAGTACTTTGATATAAGAGCAAAAGTCGATGCCACGTGGAACTATCCCTCCGAGGACTCAACAGAGACGGACGACAACCACACTCTTAATATAAGTGCCCTTTTTTACAGGGAGGGTACCGATAGACTTCTTTCTGATAGCTACGATGGAACTTATTTTGCAAAATGCCTTGACTGTGGATCTGATGTAAACCAGGAACTAAAGGAACAGCATTCCTCCGACGTAGGTTCAAGAAGTGAAGCAAGATTCAATTTTAACTTTACAGAAGAGGACTACATGGAGAACTATACCTTTGTGGTATGGTCTGAGTCCAATGACCGTTGGAAGGTCGACGAATATCCTATTAATACTACAAGTAAAACTTTAACCGTCTATGCCGACCTTGGTGGTGGTTTCGGTGACTGTACCATGGACGGAAACTGTTACCCAGAGTTCGGAGAAAATGTACTTGTGTGTCCTGTGGACTGTGGTTACGAAAACCTTCCCAGAGAGTTCTGGTTAAACGAGACGGATCCCGATGTCGTCAAGGAGGAGAACCTTACACAGTACAACCAGTTCCACAATGAATCCCATGAGGACTATGTCGAGGGTGTTAGGTGGTACGGAGAGCATCCTGATTACCCAGATAGTGCTGCAGGTGGGTGTGATTTCAACTCTATACTCAACGACACATATGAGGAGCCCAAATACTGTACAGACCAGGAAATAGATAGATGCCCCGAACCATGTGATCCTAATACTGAGTCAGTGCAAACCTGTCCGATTGTATGTGGTATGGACAATCTCCCCAGAGAGTTCTGGTTAAACGAGACGGATCCGGACGTGGTTAGGAGCGTCAATAAGACCCAGTACAATCGTTTCCACAACGAAAGCCATGAGGAATATGAGGAAGGCATAAGGTACTACGGTGAACATGGTGAATATGATAATCTGGTTGCAGGTGGATGTAACTATGACTTCCAAGAAAACTATACCTTCGAGGAACCGGACTACTGTCCTGACTTCTTTGCAGTAACCGAGCCGGATGTATTCGATGAAAAGATAGATCCTGGTTATTTCAAAGGTCCGGGTGAAGGACCAGAACAGGAGATAGAGGTCATGGTAACAGATGACAGTTCATCTATAGATACAGTAAAGCTCTATGATGATGAAGGAAATGAAAAGGCAACGTTTGCCCACGATGGAGGAGGTCTTTACACAACCGGCCATACACCCGTTGTAAGTAGGGATGTAAACTATACTATAAATGCTACAAACGAGGAGGGATTCTACAACGATTCTGTTTACGTTACAGCATACCAAGATGAAGAGGAGACTCTGATACAGTCCTACCAACTACATGAAGAGGAACCCTATCTACCTGGTGATGGTGTAAATATAGAAGTCGAGCTTGTGGGAGTTCATCCAAACCACCCTGATGATATAGATAAACTGTTGTTGGAGTCCGGGGATGAGTACCAACTGGATTATTCATACGATCAGAACTGGACGGCAACCTTCCAGGCAAAGGATACGGGGGTTCCAGAGGAAAATCCTGTGGCTTTTGTTAATCTTTCCGCTAAGGCAGGTTGGGAAGATTCTGTATCGTTTGAATACAACGTTGACCTTGTTCCCCCTGAAATAAATGAAACAGTTTTTCCAGGTATTGTTTCTGAAGAAGATACTGCTTATTTTTCTGCAAATGTTTCAGACCCCGACGGTAACCTGGATACCGTTTGGGTTGAATCAGATGAGCGGGATGAAAGAATATGTCTCTTTGGGGAGCTCGAAGAGGAAGGAACACAGGAGGTAAGTTGTGAATACGAAGTTCCAACCGATGTTTATGAGTCGGGTTATCATGATTATACCTTCTATGCAAACGATACAGCAGAAAGAAGTACAGATGAGACAGTTACCCTGGAGATAGATGTAAATCCGCCTACTATAGAAGGAACGGATGTAAACAACAGCGTAGTTCAGACTGGAACACCTGTCAGTGTTAGTGCAAATATAGAGGATCCCGAGGACAATCTGTATGGAACACGTGTAATGGACAACGATACAGAAGAAGTGGTCTGTGACAATGAGACCTTTGTGGACCAGGGTGAGGATGGCACGTTCTCCTGTGATATCATCATAGAGGAATCTCTTGTTATGCGTATAGAGGCGTGGGATATTGTTGAAAACTGGAACTATGATTTTGTGAACGTCACAGTCGATGACGAGCCCCCATCGGTCGATATAGTTGACCCCGAAGATGGAGATCTCTTAAACGAAGAGTATGAGTTTGTGGTAGATATCGAGGACGAGCATCTCGATGAAGATAAAGTTTACCTCGAGCTGGGTAGTGAATCAGAGTACAATTACACACTTGACTATTCCGATGGTCAGGCAACCGTCGAGGTCGATACAAGGGATTATGAAGACGGAGAGATAGATGTAACTGCGTATGCCGAGGACGAAGCCGGTAATCTTGGTAGTGATAACATTGTTGTAGAGATAGACAACACTCCCCCCGAAATAGTATTTATCGATCCGGATGAAGATGGAACCACAATAACAGGCATCCATAACTTCAAGGTTCAGATAAACGATACAGAAGGAAACGATGATCCTGATACCTATTCTTACGAGTTCGATGGTCTGTGGGATCAGGAGGAGTCAGAAAGCGGTGATTTGCAGGATACAGGAGACGACAAAGTCTTTGAGACAGGTGATTTCGATACGGAGGACCTTGGAGAAGGTAACTATAGTTTCATTGTAACTGCCGAGGACGAAGCAGGTAACGAAAAAACAGAGATCCTTGTTGTCAATATAGATAACGAACCTCCTGAGATAGATATTTCACAACCAGAGGAGGGTAGCTACGTGGGTGGTGATGTAACCGTCAGGGCATATATAGAAGATCTTGCGGGTAACGAGGACCCAGATACGCATGAGTGTAGGTTGGGTAATGAAGATTGGAAACCAATGGAGCATGAAAGTGGTACACAGTACGAATGTGTTATAACAACCACAGGGGACTGCACACACGATATTTCAGTGAGGGCCGAGGATACGGAGGGTCATGATAATGAGGTCTCTGTTGAGGTAGAGCTTGATAACACAGACCCGGAGATATCCGATGTTACCCTGGATGATGGAGAGGAGGTTATAGTTCAGTCCGGTCATGATATTTCAGTTGTAGTTGAAGCAACCGACAACAAAGGAGTTTATCAGGTTACTGCTGCTGGTGAGGAGGACACTGTTCTCCATGAGGAAGAAGGCACGTGGGAAGGTAACATAGAGGCAGAACACATCGGTGAAGACAGCTACGATGACAGCGTGATAGTAAGTGTGACAGCGATGGATATGGCAGGAAACACAGATCAGGATACAAGTGAGAGTTATATAGTAGATAACAAACCACCTTCCTTCAGCAACCTCGAGTTGGAATACGACTACATGAAGTCCGGCGACGAACAGACCTTTACAGTGGACATAGAGGAACACCACATCGTGGAGGACAGTGTGGATATATCCGTTGTGGACAAC
>PUKU01000030.1 GCA_003550625.1 Candidatus Aenigmatarchaeota archaeon | reverse complement strand
CATAAATCCACCGGCGCTTTTGAAGCAGGCGACACCGTCCATGTCCCCTCGATCGACCTATATGGGGAGATCACGAGTGTCAACGAGGACGGGACCTATACCGTATGCAATGTCATCGGTGACTGCGCGAGGGTGTATGAACACGACATGGAGCGTCTCGCCGACGATGAGGGTGAATGATGCGCACAGCCTGTGCGCATTTTTTAAGCCGGCACATGGCTCCGTAGATTTTAGCGCCGGTTTTTTTATGGTTTTCTAATAAAACGCCCGAGCGCATTGTTTAATGGGCGAGCCTGTGAAGGGAGACGACATCCATGAAACGGCTAATCGCTAGATTCAGAAAAAGGGAGACGATTGCAATAGCGTTTGCATTCATCGGATTGCTCGTTGTCTTAGCGATCGTCAATCTCCTCGCCGCCCTCGCCGACGGCGACGCGTTCATGATCATCGAGGCGCTCATCAGCCTCGGCATTCTGACGATGCTGGTGCATGTGTTGATTCAGCTGGATGAGATGAAAGAAGATGTGAAGAACGTGCCCTATGACGTGGGCGAATGATACTGATGCATTCGCTGTCTGACAGATAGATGGGCGGTCCCATTTTGAGCGTGGACGCCCGAAAACCTATCGCCCGGCGGAACCGGAAGGGGCGTTCTCGCTTGTACAGCGATCGGTATTCGATAAAAAAATGAATTTCTGCCAATAAAATGCATGAACGCATTGTTTAAAGGGTGAAAATACAAAGGAGGAATTGATCATGAAGAAATTATTTGCATTGATGAGTGCGCTGGCGCTGGTGTTCACGCTCGGTGCCTGCGACATTGAGGAAGCGTTCAGTGAAGAAGCGTCAAGCTATCTA
This sequence comes from Candidatus Aenigmatarchaeota archaeon, assembly GCA_003550625.1. GTDB lineage: Archaea > Aenigmatarchaeota > Aenigmatarchaeia > PWEA01 > PWEA01 > PWEA01. The sequence goes on along the minus strand of PUKU01000030.1, from coordinate 1,779 downwards.
TCCGTGGCTGTGAACCCTGAGATTGAGTTCATCCTTGACGACGAAGGCGTTGTTGAGAGCTTCGTCCTGGTGAACGAGGATGCAGAGATTGTAGCTGCGGATCTCGATTTTGAAGGCCTCGAGAAAGACGAGGCGTTGGACAAATTCATCGAAGCGGCTATCGAGACCGGCTATATCGATGTCGATGAAGAGGACAACGCAGTCTTCGTCCGTGCCGCCGATGAGGACGAAGGCCGTGAGGAGAATCTTCGCGAGGAGGCACGCGCCCGCATTGAAGAAGCACTCAGGAACCGCGGCGTAGCCGGAGCTGTCTTCGATGAGGAACTTGAAGAAGAGATCGTCGAGTTCACGGAGTCCCATGATATCGGCTATGGTCGCGCGCGCCTTATCCTTCGCGCCGCCGAGGTCGATGAGGAGCTCACACCTGAAGAAGCACTGGAGCTCGAGATGAGAGAGATTATGGAGATACTCCGTGGAGCGCATCAGGAACGCATGGAGTCATTCCGCGAGGAGCGACGTGAAGAGGCCCGCGCTATCAGGGATGAAATGAAGGAGGAAGTCCGCGAACGCGTTGAAGAACACAGGCAGCGCGCGGAAGATGATTTCGACCTTCCTGATTTCGAAGAGAAGCGCGAGGAGATGCGTCCGGATATCGAAGAACGTCGTGAGGAGTTCAGAAACCGCATGAAAGAAAGGCGCAACGAAGTGAAAGACCGCATGCCCTTCAATGATGAAAACGACTCAGACGAATAACTCCCTATCCGCCGCCCCGTGCTTCTAGGCACGGGGTTTTTCTTGTGTCTGAGAGCCGGGGGGGGCGGCGGTATATGATACACTATGTACAAGAGTTTCCGAGGAGGTAGGATTATGAGAAATTGGCTGATAGCTCTGACCATGTTGCTTGTGGTCACATTGGCAGGGTGCGATATCTATCTGGGAGATGCGCCCCCGGAAGTCGAGACGGTCGAGGATGCCTGGGTGGAGGGCGGCGTGCTCCATCTTCAGATTGGAGATAAGACGATTGAGGCCGGAGAAGTCCTGCATGATCTGGAATTAAGAGAGGAAGACGGCGCCATTGAATGGCGCTATGCAGGCGAGGCATGGGAGACGCTCGTCGAGGAGCATGCGCTCGAGGCCGAGACTGTTGACCTCGATGTCACGGACGAGGAGATCCTCTGGCGCAGAAATGATGCCGATTGGGAGACGCTCATCGCGCTCTCGGAGCTTGAGGGTCCCGCCGGCGAGGACGGCAGGGAGATTGAGCTCAGAACCCATGAAGAAGCGCTTGAATGGCGTTATGAAGACGGAGACTGGTCGCATCTTCTCGACATCGACGCGTTGGAGGTTGAACTCGATGCCGGCATTGAATCCGTCTACATCAATGAGGACTATGAATTCGTGGTCGAGTTCACTGATGGGGAGATCGACGCCCTCGCGCTCCCCTTTGCCGCCCACAGGGTACAGTTTCTCGATGCCGAGGGCCGGGTGTTCGATGTGGCCTTCGCGCAGCATGAAGAAACGATCGATAAGCCTGAGCCGCCTGAATATGACGGATTGAACTTCACGGGATGGTCGCAGTCGACGGAGACCGTCGATTCCGATATGAGCGTCGAGGCGGAGTACGAAGCCGATGCGTTCACGATTGAATACGAGACATATACCGACGCGACCATCGGGGACGCCACCTATCTGTATGACGAGCCCGTCGACCTTCCCACCGTGGAGAAGGACGACGCATTGTTCCTCGGGTGGTACGTCGATGAAGACTTCACCAGATTG
>PUKU01000015.1 GCA_003550625.1 Candidatus Aenigmatarchaeota archaeon | reverse complement strand
TAGAGATCACAGTTCTGGAGCACGCTGAAGAGATCCGCGGACTAGAAGATTACGATGTGAGGGATAACAACGTCTATCCACAGGGTGAAGACGTTCTTATCTACATGGAAGCAGAAGGATTCGAAGTGAGGGACGACATCATCGAAATAAAACAGGATATAGTGGTCACCCATCTCGACACAGGAGACGTAATCCTTGATGACACGCTTCTAGAGGATGAGATAGATGTAGAAGGCATGCCTCCTGAGATGATCACAGTTTGGCTGGACAACGACATCTATCCGGAAAACGAAGTCTTTGAAACAGGAGATTACGAAGTCGAGATAACGGTTTACGACGTTGTAGGTGATCAGTCCACCACAGAAGAAGCAAGCTTCACTGTAGAGGATCCGAACGGAGAAGAAGATGGCTTATTGAAATCAACATACATCGAAGCCTGTGTAGGAGAAGATGAAGAGTTCAGGGAGTACTGTGAGTGTACCTACGACTTCCTCATAGACGAGTACGGCGAAGAAGTCTTTGAACAGATAGTCGCAAATGAAATCGATCCAGAGGAAGAAGGTGAGATGATGGACGAAGCTGCAACAGCCTGTTTGGATAAGATACCAGAGGAGTCCCTCTGAGAAGAACAGACAAACCTTCCTTTTTTATATCGATGGCTTCACAAATCAGCCGTTTAGATTTAATCCCTCGTTTCAGAAAGAGTCGATGTCATTTTCATGTATTCATCCACCAAAGAGTTTATCTCGTTGTATTTCTTCAGTAGCCCCCTTAAATCATCTTCCCAGTTTCCGTTTTCAAGGTTCCGTTCATCGTAGTTCTTAATTTTTTCCATATACTCTGTGGTAAAGGCATCTATAGAATACAGAGCTTCAATGCATTTATCGGCTGCCTCCAGATTATGTATCCTTGATCTCACTACACTGGAACCGTTTTCAAGTGACCGGATTTCATTTTTCAACATCTTATCGATGTTTTCGTGTATATTGATATTTTCCTCGAGTATGTCTTCCTTTTGATCAAGGTCCCTCATAACTCGTTTCAGATTGTTGAGATATTCTTTGAAGTGTACCATGCAAATCACCACAAACGGTCACATACACAAGAAAGCTTTTATATTTTAACCGAAATTCAGCTTCGTTTATAAACCGTGAAAACAAATAATAATATAGTATATGTGACTGTGGTTTTGTTGGTTATCGGGACACTTCTCTGTGTCTACTCAAACGGTCCAGGTTCGTTATCCTTTCGAACAGATTCAAAGGTGATAGCTTGCTCGAGAGTACAAAAGAGTATATAGACAGATTTACTAGATCTCTGGGAAATATGTTCCACGAAAACGGTGGAGATGAAACGTACCCGGTACCTGAAAGTATAACGAATATCAAAGAAATCAAGGATTATATCGATAGGTTTTCCAAAAACAGTTATCGTATATTTGCACTAAAATCTTCAAACGGTGGATTTTCCAAAAAATCGGTTTTTTCTATATACGAACTAAACGGTGGTGACCGAGAGGAGATAGAAAAGGAGGTCATAGAGCTCTTAGAAGCTGTGGAAGGTTACGAGGGAATCAAAGACAGTAAATGGAATGTGGATTATCTGATGGGAATGGATATAGAAAGATGCGTTCTAAATCTGGAATTTGAAGAACCACTCGACGACGGCACAGAAAAAGTAGAGATCAGGTACTCTAGAGCGTAGTTTTAACCTCTAAACTTTCAAAATTCCGTGAATAGAAAAACTATGCATGTTTATTTAATGTTTTAACTGTATTTTACGAGGGTCTGTACCAAACTCCGTCTGGTACATCATCGTAAACGGAGTATTTGTCTGATTCATTGTTTGAATTTCTATTTTTACCTTCTCTGTACAACTTTGCTGCTTCGTGTATTTTTTCCTTGTTTAAAATCCAGTAGTTTGTTCTCCATTCTCTTCCATTGTATAGCCTGGTCTCCTCTGTATCCGATTCGACGAGATCCATATCTTCCAGGTCGTATAAGAAACCTCTTTCACTCTTTTCGAGGATGTTGTCTATTATTCTTTCCGAAAATCCAAAAAAGTTCATTATTCTCTCAGAAATTTCCACGAAATCCTTGTAAGGATCATCCTGGATATGATCAATCTCCTGATCCGTCATCTTGTAACATATTGCCTCTGCAAGGCATTTGGGTGTTACCCTATACCCATTGCTCATGTAATCATTTTCTGAATTCATGGGCAAATCATTTTGTACCCAACATTTAAATTCATGTATCTACTTTGTAGAACCAAAAAATGACGGAATTTAAAAAAACAGCACGTTGCGACGCATTGAACCCAAAGGAGCAGGGTTTAAGGTTTCAAGATATAAATAATTTGTATACACTTTAAATTATGAGTCCAAGACATCTGAGATAGGTGATAAAATGTCTCAAAAGGGTAGTACTCAAGGGAAATCGGGCACATCAAAACTAATGAGCACGATCCCGGAGCGTGTTGAAGAAGGATACGAAAGGATAGAATCCTTTTCCGTTAGAAACGGAGATGAAAACCCAGGCAGCAGCTCAGACAAAAATAGAAGATCAAGAATACTGCTAAAAAGTACCGATGATAGGTATTCTGTTATCAGAATAAGTGATATACTATGGGAAGGATTCCATGAAATGTTGAAAAGGGACATCAACTCCGAAACTACAGAAAGAGGGGTTGAGGAGCCGAACTG
>PUKU01000025.1 GCA_003550625.1 Candidatus Aenigmatarchaeota archaeon | reverse complement strand
AAGACGAAGCTTGGTACGATAGTCGTACGTGGAGACAACGTTATCTTTGCTTCACCGGAATAGATTTACAGCGGTGATGATTAAATGTCAAAGGGCACGCCATCTGCAGGTAAAAAGAAGAAGCAGACACACGGAGTTTGCAGAAGGTGCGGTAAAAAGTCCTTTCACCGCTCGAAAGGATACTGTTCCGCTTGTGGCTTCGGTAAAACTAAGAAGATAAAAAACGAAAGTTGGAAGAACAAAAAAATAACCGGAGAAAGGAAGGGTTGAGTATGGGTGACGTTGCTATATCTGTGAAGGTAACACCGGAAGGTCCAGGTATTGATCTTAAGGACCTGAGGGAGAAGATAGGATCCATGTTCCCCGTAGAGGATGTCAAAGAGGACAAGATAGGATTTGGACTGACAGCACTTAAGGTTCTCATAGTCAGGGACGAGGAAGAGGGTGGAACAGACGATATAGAGAACCAGTTGGAGGAAATAGAGGGTGTGGCATCGGTGGTCGTGGAGAACGTATCACTTCTTTAGTTCATCTATAAGTATTTTCAAAGCGTTTTAGTTCTATGTTTCGTCCAGAGTTATTTGAGACCAAAGAAAAGCAGGAGTTTTTTGGTGACTACTGCACAGGCATCCTTGAGCTCCTCGATGATATAGACAGTTATATTGATTCATTGGAACGGAAGATAGATAGCATCTCCGATGACAGAGAGGACGGACTTTTACTTTACGTAAACACCTTTATGGAAGATATGGAGGATCCTGTTGAAGATATAGTGGAATGTTTTGACAGGCTTCTCACAGGAGACATAACGGACGGGGAAATATACTGTCTTTCGGATGCATACAAACAGCTTATTTCATACAAGACCGACATAGAATGCTGTCTAAAGGAGTACGAAAGACGGATTTGATTTTTCTGGTGATGGGCCCGACGGGATTTGAACCCGCGACTCCGAGGTATCCCAAAAGCATCCTTTTAGTGGAGGCTTTGTAAGAGCCTCGTGCTCTGCCAGACTGAGCTACGGGCCCATGTAGAGGACCTTGGCAGAAAGAATAATATAAATCTTTCCTTTCTACTTCAACTTTAGTTCCTGGAGATCGCTGTTTCGTCTGAGTAAAACCCTGACCTTTTCTATATTACTACCGTTTGCTCCGATTACCCTTCCTCTGTCGTCTTCGTCCACATCAACAGTAGCCGAGTCTCCATTTATTTCAACACTGTTGGCTTCCAGTATCATATTACGAACTAGTTTTTCGTTGTTCTCTTCGTATTCAAATACTTTTATTCTCTTTCCAAGCATCCTGCCTATCTTCTTTATATTCCTACCATTTTTACCTATAGCCAGCCCTGCCTTTCCTTCCTCTACTAGAAAGTATGCGGACTCATCGTCCTGTATGTAGTCTTTTACCTCTACATTGGTCTCCTTTTCAAAAAGACTTATTGCCTGTATGTCCTCTTTGTCAAATTTTTTCTTCATTGTATCTACTCTGGGGGTTTGTAAACTACGTCGTACATTCCTGTTCCCACAGGAACCGTCTGGTTTATTATTACGTTTTCCACTGTCGAGGTTAGTTCATCGACCTCGCCCTTTATAGAGGCGTCGGTAAGATGTCTCACAGTTACTTCGAAGCTTGCTCTGGCCAAAACCGAACCCTTTTCACCGGCTACTCCGTACCTTCCTATTGCCTTTATTTCTCCATCGGCGGACATCATATCCGCTACAAGCATCATATGCCTAACATCGACATCAAGACCCTGTTCCTTTATGGTTTTATGACCTTCTTTGAGTATTGTATTTCTGCATGCTTCTATTCCAAAGACCTTCTGCATTTCTCTTGGATCACCAGATACCGTTCTGGTTGGATCCACTCCATCTACCTTCAAAACCTTCTTCAGGTTTGTTCCCAGAGTCTGTATCTTCCATCCATCTGATTCTTCTGTTACAACAGCCTGTGATATGCCCTTTATTCCTTTTAGATGTTTGTCTAGGACCTTGTTTTTCATCTTCTGTAGTCCCCTGACAGAAATATCATCATCCTTTGGTACTATTTTTACAGTGTTGCCATCTGCTTCTGCTTCGTATTTTCTTCTTCCTTTGTTTATATTGCCTATAACTTCATCCATCTCCATTCCCATACTGTTCAATGATTCCTTGTTTATCTCTACCTCAACGAGCAGGTTCAGCAGGTCTATTCTATCTTCGCTTGTTATATCTACTAGCTTTGTTTCCTTTATGCTGTTTGCTACCTCTCTTGCTCCCTTTTCGTTCTGATAGTCATCCTCAAGATATACATTCATGGTAGGAGTCTTTATGGTTTTTCTGGCGTCCACGACTTCTATTAACCTCGGTAGGCCCTGTGTAATCTCCACACCCTGTGCTGAACCAGCAACATGGTATGTACGCATTGTCATCTGTGTAGCGGGTTCCGAAATCGACTGGGCTGCAACAACACCTATTGCTTCTCCAGGTTCGAATTTGCATTTTTTATAGGACTTTAGTGTATTGTCTATAAGCTTTTCTGCCTCTGTTTCGGTCATTTCTTCCTCTTCCATCTTCTTGAGGAGACCTTCCCTTACCTTTTCCGGAAGCTTTTCCTTGAGTTCATCGACCTTATCTTTGTAGTCCATTTTATCATTCCAGTTCTATTGGTACCTCTCCCTCTTTACTCTTTGCTGGATCTACTCCGTCCTCACCCGGTGTGAACTGAACTACCACACCTCTGTTGTCTTTTACGGTT
>PUKU01000044.1 GCA_003550625.1 Candidatus Aenigmatarchaeota archaeon | reverse complement strand
TCAAAGGGCTTTTTCGCCGCTTCCGCCCAATCCGTCGGCTCCATGTCCCACACTTCCATGGCGATCCTGGGTTTATTGGGCATCTCCCCTTCAAAAAGATAAAACGGGAGACAGCTTGTGCCGCCGACCGTCACGGCCTTGTCACCCTTGCCGATGGTTATCGGCCGTGTGCTGCCTGCATAGGTTTCCTTTACGATTTCGAAGCCCAATTTTACCTCCTTATCAAATTATTGCGATTACAGTTGAGGACAAAAACCTGTCATTATTTTAGAAATACTATAAAAAAAAAATTAAATATCAAAAAAAAACGGTTTGTCAATAATTATAGCTCAAATACGGCAAAAAGGTCGCCTTAACCGCCAGGCAGCTCGTCCATACGGCTGCGCCGCTCCTCGAGCCGGGCTTTCAGCTTGGGGAAAAGGTTCATATCGGTATGGGGGAGAAACAATGCCGCAATAAAATTGTCCATAAAGGAATTGGTTTCGGAAAGCTCGAAATTGGTCATGCGCTTGACTGTCCGGGTGACGTCCCTGCGGATCTTGTTGGTCAGGGAACTCATCCGGGCGCCCATCAGGGACCCGTTTCCGACAAATATGACCTTTTCGGGATCAATTTCCGGAAGCAGGCCGATCGTCATGGCTTTTTCCAGGTCCACGTAGCTGCCGAAACCGCCGGCCAGTATGATGCGGTCAATATCGCCGATGGAAAGGCCGACTTCCGAGAGCAGCGTCATGCAGCCGCTGTATATGGCCCCTTTCGCCCGTATAAGGTTGTCGATATCGATTTCGTTCAAAACGATATCGCGATCGGTCCCCGACACATCCGCCCAGGCCAGAACATACTCGTACACGTCGTCTTTTTCCCTTATGCGGGGGGTGTCCAGGTCCCGGTTGAATTTCCCCCGGTTGTCAAGGATACCCATTTCAAACATCGTTGCCACGATGACGATCAAGCCGCTGCCGCATATCCCCAGGGGGCGGACATTGCCGATAGTCACGTTCATCGGCTCAAATGTCACCGGATCGATGGAAAAATCCTCGATGGCGCCTTCCGTGGCGCGCATTCCCAATTTGATGCCGCCCCCCTCGAACGCGGGGCCGGCCGAGCAGGCCGCGCATACCAGCCAGTCCTTGTTGCCAATGACGACTTCGGCATTGGTGCCGATATCAATATAGAGGGTCAGCTCCTCGTCGTTATACATGCCGGAACCCATGATCCCTGAAACAATATCGCCGCCGACGTAGCTTGACACCTGCGGGTAAACAAGGGCGGTAACGTGGTCTCCCAGGTCGAGGCCGATTTCCGGTGCCTTAAAAGGCGGATAGATGAGCGATGCGGGAACATAGGGCGACCGGCGGAGATAACGCGAGTTGATCTTCAGAAAAAGCTGGGTCATGGTGGTGTTGCCGGCAAAGGTAACGGTGGATATTTCATCGGGGTCGATTTTCGATTTTTTAATGAGCTTTCCGATCACCGTATTGATTGTAGCGATGACCCGTTCATGCAAGGTATCGAGGCCGCCTTCTTTTTCGGAGTATACGATGCGGCTGATGACATCTTCGCCGTAGCTGAGCTGTCCGTTGAAATCACCGTACCGGGTGAGCACCCGGCCGGCGACGAGGTCGATGACCTCCCCGTATATGGTGGTCGTCCCGATATCGATGGCCAGGGCATAATTTCTGTCCGACGTATCCCCCGCCTGGATGTTGACGACCCGGTTTTTGCCGTCCTCGCGGACCGGCCGGGCAATGGTCGCCGTTGCCTTGAAATCCTCCCGGCGCAATATATCCGGAACCTTTCGAATGACCGACAGGTCGAATTCCAGCCGGTGTTCATCGTGCGCTTTGCGCAAATAATCGACCATGCGGGTCACGTCGGCAATATTGTCCGCATCGGTGGGGGGCGTCAGTTCCATGTAAATCTTTTCCCCGGGGGGGACGAAAAGCCCTTTTTCTTTCAGATCATCGAGGTTGAGCTCTCTGATCCGGGCCGTTTTCCGGGCGGTGGCCTGCAGGTTCAGCACGCGGGCGTCAATAGACGATTCCGTGGGGACCCGGACGGTCAGATCGCTTTTAACCGATGACAGGCAGGCCAGGCGATATCCCTTTTCCCGATCCTCCGATGAAAGCATATCCGAAACGCCGCCTTCCACGTCGCCGGACTCGACGATCACACGGCATTTGCCGCAGACCCCCTCCCCACCGCAGGACGCATTGATATGGACACCGCTCTCCATTGCCGCGCGGATGAGATTGGTGCCTGCGTCTACTTCAATCGCCTTTTCATGGGGAAGAAAATTAACCTTGTGTCGCGTCATCCTTCAATCCTCTGTATTGAGTTCGCTTTAAACCATTATATACGCCCGGAAATTTTGCCGAATAAAGAGATATACCTCAAAATGAACAATGGGTCAACAATAGAAACGGAGGGGAGCGGGGGGAATTTGTTCTTATTGAGGTTCAATTTCATTTATCCGGCCGCCCGTCTATGAAATTGTTCATTCTTTATTGTTCCCCGCAGGAGCGGGGGAACGATGAGGTCAAAACCGATCCTGATAAAGGCTGTGCCCTCGAGCGGCAGCCCTTATAAAATGACCAATTTCAACCGGGGGGTGCCGGGTGTTGCCCGCAGCAACAATTGCAGGGGGTTGCTCGTAGGGGCGAAAAATCTTTCGCCCGCTATTCGGGCGAATGATTATTCGCCCCTACAATTGGCGTAGACAAGCGACCTGTGGCCCCGTAGTTTATCACAGGGCGCGTCGAAGCGAG
>PUKU01000069.1 GCA_003550625.1 Candidatus Aenigmatarchaeota archaeon | reverse complement strand
TGCAGGTTCTACGGCCCACCGGATCTCTTAAAACCTGTTGTTTATCATCCTTTCGTCAACAGATCCGGCTCAAGTCCGGCGCGTTAAACCTGGCTTCGCTACCCCGGCTTATTGTTGCTTAAAGGTTTTCCGCGTCCTCTAAAAGCATATTTGGTATGCCCTGTTCGATGGAAAACCCAAGCTGGCAGCCGTGGCAAACTATCTTGTTTTCTGTTTTATTAAGCTTTACGTCTCCTTTGCACTTTGGACATGCAAGGACTTCCATAATCTCATCCATGTTTGCCAGGTGAGACATCACAACTCATATAACTCCAAACCTTTTTAAATCTTTACGCACTGTCGGCTACTTCCAGGCTTTGGGGTATGTACCTCTTTCCATTATTACGTTTATGAGGGTCACAGCCCTACCTTCGTTTTTTGTATATATATCCTTCGTGTCCATCCTTGCTTTTCCTATAGCAACGAGCTCACCCTTTCCCGATAGAAGTAAAACCACATCATCCTTCTTTATACCTTCTTCTACTGAGGATACGCCGCCTGTTCCGAGCTCAGCTCCATTGCATACAGCTTCTATTGCCGTGTCCTTAATTATTATACATTTTGATATGTCTGCTACAACTTCAACCGGTAGTATGTTTTTTCTTATGTCCCTGTTCTTGTCTTCGCGGGAAAAAATATAGTTGTCTTTCAGAGTCTGAAGTTTTACTGCTTCCGTTTCCTCGAAGGGTCCCACTGCAGTCCTCCTGAGTTCCTTCATATGTGCTCCGCAGCCAAGCTCTTCTCCCATATCATGTATAAGTTTTCTTATGTATGTCCCTGCTTCACATTTTATTTTCATCAGAACCTTTTTGCCGTCCCTTTCTAAAAGCTCGAGCTTCTTTATCTCCCTGGTCCTCTCCCTTCTCTTGACAGCAGATTTTTTAGGAGGTACCTGTTTTATCCTTCCCCTGAACTTTTTAACCGTCTCCAGAAGTTCTTCGTCTCCGACATCATCGTGTAACAACATCAGAGCAATATATTCTTTGTCAAGTCCCTTTAGGGCAGGCATGGTTTTGGTTGACTTCTGGAGAGCTACGACCAGAACCCCCGTGACCTTTGGGTCCAGAGTCCCCGTGTGGCCGGCCTTGTCGATTCCCAGAATTTCCTTTATCCATGCCGTTACCTGGTGAGAAGTGGGTCCCTTTGGCTTATCGATCACAACTATGCCTCTTTTTATCAACTCTTCGATAGATCTAGAACCGGGATACTTTCCATATCTGTGGTCAGATAAAACAGCTTCTCTGTGTTTAAAACTTCTCATTTTACCTTGCGCCCAGTAGTTTTCTGAATACCTGTGAGAAGCCAAGTGATACAACTATATACCATCCAAGCCATCCAAGCGAGCTACCTACGAGGGGTACCGAAAAAGGTAACTTTGCGGATATTCTCAAGAACTCCAACTCCCTCTCATCCTCAAAATACTCTTCCACTCTAAGACGGTGGTTGTTTATTTTGAATGTATCGTCCTGTCTGAATGTTTCGCCCTCTATCATTACCTCAAGTGGATCTTCAGATACCAGCTCTACTTCCCTTTCGATTCCTTCGTACTCCAGTATCCCCGAGTCGTTTAGTTCAACTGTAGCTGATGGATATAGTCCAGGTAGAACAAACCAGAACAAAGGTATTATAACGACAAATGTTATCAGCATAGGCTTGAACTGCATCTTCATCTGGTCCTTGCTGTGGTTCATTACCTTCTGTGTATATTCCATGGCCTTTTCCTCGTCGCCCTTCTTCCTGGCCTCCTTTGACTTTTCCTGCAGCTCGTTCATCTTTTCCTTGATGCCCTTGATCTTGTCCTGGTCCATGGTAAACTTGTATATTATCGATATCAGAAGGCTTGTGCTGGCTGAAATAATAAGTACTCCGATCAGTGCGTTTTCAAATACCATCTATATCCCCATCACATAATTTGTTTCTGGTAATAAAAACCTATCCACTCATGAACTTCCTCAGGGCTGGATGCATATCTTCCATGTGTTGCTGAGCAAGTTCTTCGTACAGATTATAGATTATCATAGTTGCCAGCAGTATTCCTATGCCACCTCCTACCGCTCCGAAAAAGTCTGCGAACACCGAAAGCAGACCTATGAAAAGTCCAGATAGTACTGCCAGATAAGGTATGTATCTATCGAGTATCCTTTCTATTATACGTCTGTCTCTCCTGTAGCCAGGCACCGACATACCCATGCTGTGTATTCTCTCCGACACGGTTTTCGAGTCCTGTCCAGATGTTTTCATCCAGAACACCGAGAATATTATGGTTAGACCACATACCGTTGCTGCGTAAGGGAACCATGCTACTGTTATCTCAGGGAAAGGTGCACCTGTTATGCGGCTCACAACGATTTCTGTTAAAAGGCCATCTCTGGGCGTCGCCGCCTGTGGACTGTATATCCAGTATAGCAAACCCGATTCAGGTATACCCTCCGGTCCAAACCTACCTAAAAGAGGCATCCCTCTTTCTGCAAGCATCTGGCCCATTATATTGAGGTTCGCAAGCATTGCATGGGTAAATATTATAGGTATCACGCTTGTGTAGAGCAGGTTCAACGGATACCTCTGTCCAAAGCCCTTTACCTGTCCGAATGCAAGTGGTATCTCGACCTTCATCGCATTCAGGTAGACAACAAGGAAGAATACAAGTACTGTGAATATTATTGGTATTATGGCTGCTGCAGTTTCAACAAAGTTACCGACGGCCATAGTCTGGAATATCTGAGGTATATA
>PUKU01000082.1 GCA_003550625.1 Candidatus Aenigmatarchaeota archaeon | reverse complement strand
TGTTGCACAGCTTCTCGTAAAAATCCTTGCTTTTCTCCTTCCTTTCCTCCTCAAGAAATGTCTTGTATTCCCGGGTTACAGACGTCCTCTTTCTTTCTTTTGGTAAGCCGATCTTACCCTCCCTTTCCTGGACGATTTTTTTTATTAACTCGTCTCTGCTTTCATCGGAGGCCTGATCAGACATTCTTATACTCACCAGTCTTTATCTGTTTTTTAAGCCAGTCTTCCCATCTACCGTACGTTTCGTCGGGATCGACATACCCGATTTCTTCCCTTACTCTGTCCATTATTAGTCTCATCTGGCTGTTACTTTTCACTACAAAAGGCGCTTCCATCAAACCCTTCTTTCCGGTCTCGAGTGCATAGTCTGTTATGGCTTCCTTGATATCTGCCCTCAGTTCTATGTTTTCCCATACACGGTCCCACCTACCGGACCATTCTCTTACCTGTGATGATATTTTGTTTATGACCTCTGATTCACCGTTTAGAAGTGTGTTGGTGGGTTTGAGTGCATCCTCTTCAGTTGAATATTCCATCAGGTTTACGAAGCCGTCTTCTGCCCTGGGATCGTCTGACCAGTGCTTTCTGACCTCCGTGACGTTTGTAACCCTTCTTACCTCGCTCAATCCAGAAGCACTCTTTATTCTGTTGCATATGACAATTATGTCCGTTGCCTTGAACGAGGTTTTCGGAACCTCCAGGTCGTTTACAACACGGTCGAAGAGCCCGTAGGCGGACTCACCATGTATAGTTCCTGCGACAGTCTTTGCCATTGCACCTATACGCATGGCTTCGTACAGAGCCTTTGCCTCCCTCGATCTCACTTCTCCCATGACAAGGGCAGAGTCACCCAGTCTGAGTGCAGTTCTTATGGCCTCTGCAGCAGGTAGCTCGGTCTCTACTCGCGTTATGACGGACCTCGACTTCAGTCTCTGTACATCGTAGTCCAACCGTTGCAGCCGATTTACAGGAAGTTCGAGTGTGTCCTCACTTGTTATTATCCTCCAGTCTCTTTTCATTTCAAGAAGGGAAGCACCAAGCAATGATGTCTTTCCTGAACCCCTACCTCCGCCTATCAGGAAGGTTCTACCTCCGTCGATTATGAAGTTCATGAGTCCTGCGAACAGAGGGTTGAAATACTTTATGTCCGGTTTGAGATATAGCGGGTAGGTCCACGGATCCTCTCTGTGTCTTCTCAGTGCGAACCCGATGCCATCGGGCGAAAGAGTCGGGGCTATTATGGTAACCCTTGCGCTGCCTCCCGGTACCTCTATTGATGTGTCCAGGACGGGGTTTGCCTCGTCGAGTGGTCTACCACTCGATAACCTTAGCTTTGTTGCCCAGCTTTCTGCATCGTCTACGGTTGGTATTATATTCGTCTTACATTCACCGTACTCTTCGTGGTTTATGAATATGGGTCTGCGGCCAACGGGAGAGTTTAGGTATATGTCCTGTATTTTTTCGTCCCCCAAAAGAGCTTCAAGTATACCAAGACCACCTGAATATCTGCTAAGTATCGACGTTAACCTCTCTATCTGCTCCTTTTTCAGGTCAGTTCTTCTGTTCTTTGCTATGTCCTTTATGAGATCCTTTCCTATCGATGCGAAGACCTCCCTTGTTTTCCCTGATTTGGCGAACTCGGTTGTCTCCGGTCTGTGTTGGCTCAGATATCTCTGCGCCGAATCCAGAATCTTGTACTCGTCCTCCTCCATTTTGAACTCCGGTGGTAGGAAGTGGTATACGGGTCTGGTTTCATCCGGTATATCGTATATTTCAACGTCCGAGTTGCCGACAGAGTACTGTTCTATGAGTGCACCTTCCTCGGGAGTCTGTCTCATGTACTTTGTTCTCATGAAGTTTGGCCTTACAGAAGGATAAAAAATCTCCCTATATACGCCCCTTTCGCCGGGATGGTAGCCTGATAGCTCTTCTTTAAGTCCGTCTATCATCTTTGTATCTTCGATCATCTTCCTTATGGGTACCAGAATTTCCTCAAGATACGCCTTCTTGCACCTGTTTTCCCGGGTACTGTTTTCCTTTAGCTGGATTTTGAGATGTCTTATCATCCTCTTGAGGTGTATGTACGCCCCCACGGGATCCTTTCTCATCTTCTGGAGTGCCAGATCCTTCACCTCGGGGTATTTGTGTCTGAAGTACTTTCCACATCCCTCTGTGTCGAGTTCTCTGAGTTTACCCAGTCCTTCGTCCTTTGTTATTTTTTCTATCACATCTGCTATCTCAGCAAGTATCCTGGTCTGCTCGTACGGATATTCGTACTCCCGGCTGTTTTTGAAGACTATGGATTCGACTCCCTTGACTTCCATTAGCTTGTCGATCGTATTCTTCATACACTCTTCATAGTCTGCTACACTGCTTCCGTATATGCAACCAGAGCAGTTGACTTCTATTCTTCTGTTATCAGAATCGTACTCGTATTCACATGGCATTTTGAACACAGACCGTTGTCAAGTAATTCTTTGTGGTTTCTATTTCTAAATGTTTCGTTTTACTGCTTATGTAACTTTATTAATTAGAATTGTAAAAAATAAAGTGATATAATGGCATTTGGCGAATCCAGCGCCTCAGATACTGATGGAATTGTCAGGGAACTTCTAGACAGAGTCAAGGCGAACTCGCGTAGAATAAGGGATGTAGAGGAGGAAAACAGGTCTC
The DNA here is from genome assembly GCA_003550625.1 of Candidatus Aenigmatarchaeota archaeon. Taxonomy (GTDB): domain Archaea; phylum Aenigmatarchaeota; class Aenigmatarchaeia; order PWEA01; family PWEA01; genus PWEA01. The sequence goes on along the minus strand of PUKU01000082.1, from coordinate 112 downwards.
TCAACAAGGGTTTGAAATCGATCGAGGAGAGGGTTATAAACTTCGAGAAGAGAGTTGATAGAGACAGAAACGACATCCTGGACGAAATAGACGATATATCAACACGTATAAT
>PUKU01000023.1 GCA_003550625.1 Candidatus Aenigmatarchaeota archaeon | reverse complement strand
GGGGCGGAAACCCGGCTTCTGGTGCTTGGTCGGTATCCAGTTCAAGGTCTTCTATAAAAGGCTCAAACTGATCGTCACCCTGAAATTCTTTGCCGGCCTGGGAATCTTTTTCTCTTTCTGGTTTACCTGAGATAGTATTTTCAAAAGATTGAATACTGTCTTCTTCAGGTTGTGATTCTATCTCGTAGGTTTCGTCATCGAATAAGCTTGGAATATCCTCTTCAACGCTCAGATCAGGATCTGCTCCGCCCGCTTCCTCTTGTTCGGGCTCATCAAACAAACCGTAACCCGGGTCTTGTGCCTCCGAAAAGGTTTCTTCACTCTGGAATATATCTTGTGGGCTTTCTTCTTTTGTCTCTTCAGGCATAATATCATCAAAGTTAAAACTAGCGAGCGGTTCCGTTTCTAATTCTTTCTGCTGATCGGTTTCAAGTTCAGACTCGGGTTCCGGTTTAAAATCCGGTTCGGGTTCTGGTTCGGTCTCGGCGTCTGGTTGCTCAAAAAAGTCAATATCTTCAGGCCCTGTGTAGCTGCTAAATTCTTTAAAGTCTTCATCTCCGTGGTCTTTAATTATTTCTGGATCTAGAGCATTATCCTCATATTTATAAAGGGGAGCTGTGCTTTCTTTTTCCTCTTCGTAGCCAACGGATTTATCTAGTTCATCTTCCCGGGAAGGTTTCTTCTTTCTAATAGCAATCCGGGCCCGCGCAAAAAAATCTTCTTTGATGATCGGTTTGACCATGTAATCATCGACTCCGACCAGATCAATGGCCTCATAAAGCTTATCGTAGTATTCGGTGTCAATGAGAGCCATGACATGAGAGTCTCTGCTTTTTTCCCGCAAAGCTCCAAACAAATAGGCCAGATCTTCTGAAACCAGATCGAAATCAATAATAATAATCTCCGGCGAAAGTTTTTCAGCGAGCTTTAGAAGGGTGCTGGTGGAAAGGCAGTTCACTATATCTGTGCCTTCAGGTGCCTGCTTGATCATCTCCTGAAGATCAGCGGAAGATATAAAATTATGGTCGACTAATAACAAGTACATTCTTAAACCTCCCCAAAACAATATACTTTTATCCTTTTTATAATATATATTATAACAGAAACTATTCGTAAAATTCCACATTAATTAGTTATTTATATAAATAATTTGTATTGGTATACCATCTTTAGAGCTTTGTTATAGAAAAAGACCCCGGTAGTGGATGACCGGGGTTCTTCTTGTCATTGTTTCTAATGGTTTGCTGCTATCTTCAAGCGGTAATTCATGCTTTTAAGTTTCTTCGGGCATACTTCTTCTCAGGCTCATCCCGGCAAGGATCAAAAGAATCCCAAATATGAATAAGCCGATCGAGACTCCGTCGGTTTTAGGTAAACCAGGATCTGTTTTCGGACTTTCAGGATCGATTATAACAGTATCCTCTTCAGGTTCAGGCTCCACTGCCGGCTCTTCAGGTGGGAACTCATCTTCAACCGGTGTAGCTACTCCTATATAGTGACTGGGATCGTCAGCAGTGACAGTCTCCCCTTCCTCCGAGGTTCCTTCCACCGAACCGATGTTAGCATACTGCCCTTCTTCTGCCACACCCTCAGCCTCAAATATCCAGGTTTCGTCTAAATCTAAGATCCCGTCTTCATTTTCGTCTCCGCTGACGTATTCCGGATTTACACCATCAATATTATCGGTTACTTCAATGCTGCTTAAAGGAACATCACCGGGGTTGGTAACCACGTAAGTCCAGGTTACCGTGTCACCCACCGTGATATTCGGACCGGTCGGCGCATCGGCATCAATGCCGTTAGTTGCTTTTTCAATGTTGATTTCCGGTTCATCTGGCGGAGGCGGTGGCGGTGGATCATCACCATTGGTGCAGATTGTAAAGAAAACCAGCCTGGTTTCCAGGGTTGCTCCCTGGTATTCATTGCCTGTTTCAGGTCCGGGCAAATAAATCTTAAAATCAAGAGTTATCTCATCGCCCTGCTCCATAAAATCCATTTCGAGCTCGTCGGTGATATTAACGGCATCTTCCATGGATGGATTATCACGGTCATATTCCCACTCGTTCATCAGGCCTTCAAAAAGAACCGTCTCGCCGCTTAAAATCTCCATTTCAAGTTGATCAAACAAGCTGCCGTCTTCACCGTGAACAGGGTTGCCTGCTATGTACTCCCAGGCAAAATATAGCTCAGCAGATGCTGAACCGGTCTTGGTTACTGTGACCGTGCTTTCTTCGGTATCACCGGGGTTCATATTATCCGGTTCAAAGAGTGGTACTTCAGGGTCAAGAGCAACTCTGCAGGGATGGCCGTTATCCTGCGCCCAGGTATAATAGGGCTCGAACATCCACATCAAGCTGGCCAGAAGCATGATTGCCCCTAAAATGATTATTGTTTTGTTGTGTTTAACCATTTTCATCAACACCACTCTTTTTTATTGGAGGGGAGGGTTTAAACCCGCCCCCAGTTATTCTACATTGACTGATAAGTTAGCATTAAAGCTTTCTTATTATTCAATCAGTCCTGTATCAAAATCAATATCATCCCAATCCCACTGGTCAGCATGCGAGGCCTGGATGGCCTGGAAGGTAATATCTATTGTATATGTTGCATCTTGGTAATCATTGCCAGTTAAATTACCATCCAGACAAACACTTGATAAGATTTCAATTGTAATTGGTTGCTCATCACCATCTAAATAGGATAAGGTTAAGGTTTCGCCACCAATTGTAGTTTCAACTTCTCCATTATCACCAACATAGTACCACCATCCACTATTTTCATGATAATACCATTCATTAT
>PUKU01000041.1 GCA_003550625.1 Candidatus Aenigmatarchaeota archaeon | reverse complement strand
TAGAAAATCAAAAGGAAGAGAGGTCGGATGTAAAAACAGTGCTTGAAAATTATAACTTCTTGGAAAGATACCGATCTCTCGATAAGAGATTAAAAAATATTGAGAGAAACGTGCAAATGGACAGTTTAGGAAATGCTGTAGATGATGTAGACCAAGTTCCCGATGAGGTTCCCTTTGAAGAAGAACCCCCCGCGGAATTTGTAGATGAAGAAGCATACGAGAGTGCAGATATACCACCTAAAATAGAGACATGGATAAAGGAAAACCTTGAAAGAGGCTTTGAGCCCAGTGAACTGAAGAAATCTCTTGAGGTCTCAGGAAACGAACCTTCGCTTGTTGATAGGTATATGAATCTCCATGGCCAGTGAGCCTTGTGTGTCGTTTTATCGAAATAAACGGGTGTATTTTGTATTTTAAATAGATCTAAGACAGTTGGGGGGAATTTAAGATGTACCCGCTGTGGATATGAAAGAAGTTTGGAGGGCAGTGGGATTTTAGAGTACTGTCCGCGGTGTTACAGAAAGTCGCTGAGAAGAACTTCAGATGAAGGTCATCTTCTCCGCGGATACCTCGGAAGTTTAAAAAAACTCTGGAACTTTCCCGGTACTGTTTGCAGATTTTTCAAAGAAAATCACGATGCTTTGGATCTGTTACTACTTACAGTTGGCTTGTCTATCATATTAACAATTATTGTATTTTTCTTTTTCTAGTATCATCTGGCTACTTAACTGAAAATTTTTCCCTGTGTTCGACCTCTTCGTTTGTTAAAGTGTCGGTAATAAATATTTCTATAGTATATGTACCCTCTTCGAATCCTTCTTCGGGTGGTTCTATCGTATTTTCAAAAAATATCACCGGACTGTCTATCTGCGATACACCCAGTTCTTCTTCAGATGTTTTATTTAATATCGTTTTATTTTCCGGGTCTGTGGCTACAAGTTTGTTTTCGTACCTTACATAACCGTCAGTTTGCTCCAGACCCGCAACCTCATAATATACATTTATTTTTTCGTAATTTTGAAATTCTGGTTCCCTTGTTTTATAGTCCCTGAAACCATGTATTTCTTCTAAATATGAAAACTCCTTTATTGCAAGCTCGTCGTTTCCTAATTCACTGAAAACGTATCCAATCAGAAAGGTTAATACAAGGACAAAAGCAAGTGTAAATATCCAGACCTTGTTTATTTGCATATTTTTAGTTTTATTTTCTTGGATTTATAATTTACAGGGCTTTTTTTTTGCCCTCGTGGGGTATTTTCTACAGACGTCCGTCTGAACTTCGAAAACCTTATCCATATCTCACCAACCTCTCCTTCCTCGTCTTTTTCCAGCCTTTTATCTCCGCCTCCCGCTTCAGTGCAGAACTCATGTCCTCATGCTCTTCTGTATAGACAACCTCACACGGCAGCCTGCTCCTTACGTACTTGCTCCCATCGCCGTTGCGATGTTCTTCCAGACGACGCTCCAAATCCTTTGTAATTCCTGTGTATAAGGAACCGTCTTCCATCCGCAGAACGTAGACCTTCCACATAGAGATAGAACCGTTCTCAGAGTTAAATAATATTACTACCATCCGATTTTATTCGGGTTCTGCCGAGATGCATTTCAAATGTTCCACTCACCTTTAAATAAAAATATCCTCATAACTTTGTTGTTATGGACACCGAGGAGAAGCTTGAGCTGTTGAAGAGGAAGCCTGTGGAAGAGGTTGTTACGGAGGAGGAACTGAGGGAGATAGTCCAGAAGGACGAGCCTGTGGGATACATAGGCTATGCACCCACGGGAAAGATGCATATAGGTCACTTCACTACCGTTCGTAAGATCGCAGACTTTCTTAAGGCGGGTTTCAAGTTCAAGATCCTTATAGCAGATATACACGCAGAACTGGATGTAGAGAAGACGCCCCGTGAACTTCTTGAGGCAAGGACAGAGTGGTACACTGAGGCAATAAAGGGTATGATAGAGGCTGCTGGCGCGGATCTCGACAAAGTGGAGATAGTGAGAGGAAGCGACTACCAACATGATAAAGAGTACCAGAGGGGCTACATGCACCTCATGGAGAACGCAACCGTGACTCGTGCGGAGAGAGCTTCCAGTGAGGTTGTGAGACATGATGACAGTATGAAGGCTTCCGGTATCCTGTATCCGTTTATGCAGATAATGGACTGTGTAGCTTTGGGTGCGGATGTTGCATATGCAGGGGTGGATCAGAGAAGAATATATATGCTTGGAAGGGAAACCCTGCCAAAGATAGGCGAGGAAAAGGTAACTTGCGTTTTTTCAGAGCTCCTACCTGGACTCGGGGGCGGTAAAATGAGTTCATCTGTCAAAGGATCAAAGGTGGGTGTAACGGACGATCCTGAGGCTGTGAAAGAAAAAATAGAGGATGCCTACTGTCCTGCTGGAGATCTTGAGGACAACATAGTTCTGCAGTATGTCGAAAACCTACTTTTCCCGTTGTTGGAGGATAGAGATGAAGAGTTTTTGATAGAGAGGCCTGAGAAGTACGGCGGGGATCTTTCATATAGAAACTACGGTGAGCTGGAGGAGGACTTTTTGTCCGGAGAACTGCATCCACAGGATCTAAAGAAAGCCCTGGGAAATAAGCTGGCCAAGATTCTTGAACCCGTTAGAAAAAGGTTCGAGGGTAGAGATCTTACAGAAAAGGCCTACTCGTGAAACTATACTTTCTTGTATTGGGTGTATACAGAAATATTAAACATCCAGTAGATTTCTCATTTTCCTTTCTACACGTTTCCTCCGGAGTACAGTTACCGAAACTGCTATCACCGCAACTATCAAAAAGCCTGGGCCTGCCTGGAG
>PUKU01000012.1 GCA_003550625.1 Candidatus Aenigmatarchaeota archaeon | reverse complement strand
CAGTAGTCCAGTCGTATTACGTAGAGCCGGCGGAGTTTACACTGGAAGAGGAGTACATAGAGAGAAACATAAACCATACCAGAGATGCCTTCGGCCTGGATGATATGCAGGAGATATACTTTACACCCACCTACAATCTCACGGCCGGGGATATAGAAGAAAGGGGAAGTACGTTCGACAACCTCAGGCTCTGGGACAGGCGCGTTCTAAAGGATACCTACTCCAGTGTCCAGGAGCTCAGAACATACTACGAGTTTGAGGATGTAGATGTTGATAGATATCACTTCGAGGACGGGAGAAAACAGGTTATGCTATCTGTCAGAGAGATGGATGCCGACAGGCTACCTGAACGTGCACAGACGTGGGTCAACAGGCATCTTGTATATACCCACGGTATCGGGGTAGCTATGTCACCTGTCAGAGAGATAACTGCCAGGGGACAGCCCGTTTTCTATATGAAGGATATCCCAACGACTGTTACCGATGAAGCTCCTGAGAAGGGTATATTGGAACTTGATAACCCAAGGACGTACTTTGGAGAGAGAACCGATAACTTTGTGGTAGTTGACACAAAACAGAGCGAGTTTGACTATCCCAGGGGCGATGAAAATATATATACGGTCTACACCGGCGAAGACGGAGTCGAACTTGGACTTCTGGACAGACTGGCATTTTCCATAACACTAGGAGATCTAAGGCTTCTGCTATCCGGCGACATAACAGAGAGTTCTAGAATCCTTATAAGAAGGAATATACACGAAAGGGTAAGGGAGCTCGCACCCTTTCTTCAGTATGACGAGGATCCGTATCCCGTTGTATACGATGGTGGTATAAAGTGGATATATGATTCCTATACTACATCTGATAGATACCCCTACTCCGAACCCCACGGAGACATAAACTACATAAGAAACTCCGTGAAGACAACTATAGATGCCTACGACGGTACCACAAACTTCTATGTAGTTGAGGACGATCCACTGGCTGAGACCTATAGAAACATATTCCCGGACCTCTTCAAGGACGAAGAAAGTATGGACGATGACCTCGTGAAACATATAAGATACCCCAAGGACATATTTAGAACCCAGGCAGAGATGCTTACTACATACCACATGAAGGATCCCCGTGTTTTCTACAACCGTGAGGATCAGTGGGAGATTCCAATGGAGAGCTACCGTGGAAGGACACAGAAGATGGAGCCCTACTATGTGACCCTTGATCTACCAGAGGAGGAGGAAACGCAGTTTACACTGATGATTCCATTTACACCAGAAGGAAGGCCCAATATGATAGGATGGCTCGGTGCAAAGAGCGATGGCGACGGGTATGGAGAAAAACTACTGTACAGATTTTCAAGGGAAACGTTGATGTACGGTCCCTCGCAGGTAGAATCGAGGATAGATCAAGACGCGGAGATATCCGAGAGGTTTACTTTATGGGCACAGGCAGGTAGCGATGTTATACGTGGAAATCTACTGGTTATACCCGTCGATGACTCCGTGCTTTATGTTGAACCTGTTTTCCTTGAAGGGTTCGAGGAGGCCATCCCTGAGCTCAGAAGGGTTATAGTTGTATACGAGGATGAGATAAGTATGCAGCCCACCTTTGAGCAGGCCATCGTCGATATATTTGGTGAGTATGAAGGAATAGATGAGATACCGGATCTACCCCTGGATCCGGAGGATCCCGATGAACCCGCGGAGGACCCTCTGATGGACGCAGAACTCCTGGAAAGGGTAAGGAAACATTATGATAAGGCACAGGAGTATCTGGAGCAGGGAGATCTGGGAAAGTACCAGGAGGAACTGAACAAACTTGGTAAGGTTCTCGAAGAGATGGAACTGTAAAAGATTTATAAGTTTCAGGACACAGGATATGCTTAGTGATTTCCATGGTAGGTGGATACGTTCCACTCCGAAGTTAGAAAGAAGACCTTTCTTTTAAATCAGAATAGTTCAAATAGTATCCTGTTGGTCGGTTGACAGTGTCTGAAGAACTTGGCATAACTACTAAAAAGGAGGAGGACCCCGCAGAGTGGTACAGAGAGGTAGTGATCAAATCGGGTCTTGCGGACTACAGTTCGGTCGGTGGCTGCATAGTATTCAAACCCCGTTCCTATTCTATTTGGGAAAAGGTCCGCAAAGAGATAGATAGACGTTTCCACGATATCGGCATCGAGAACGCTTATTTCCCTCTTTTTATACCCGAAAAACTCCTTGAAAAGGAGGCCGAGCACTTCGAAGGTTTTACCCCAGAGGTAGCATGGGTTACGAGGGCTGGGAGTTCCGACCTGGACGAAAGGCTTGCTATAAGGCCGACCTCCGAGGCAATAATGTACGATTCATACAAGGACTGGGTAAGGTCCTGGAGAGATCTGCCACTGAAGATAAACCAGTGGAACAACGTTGTTAGATGGGAGTTTAAACATGCAACACCTTTCCTAAGGACAAGAGAGTTTCTGTGGCAGGAAGGACACTGTGCCTATGCAACAGACGATGGTGTTCTCGAGGACAAGGAGAGGGTTCTGGATGCATACCAGGAGGTATGTGAGGACTACCTTGCTATACCATGTGTGAGGGGCAGAAAAACAGAGAAGGAGAAGTTTTCCGGGGCAGTGGATACCTATTCACTGGAGCACCTTCTGCCCGATGGAAAGGCAATACAGGGTCCAACTTACCATAACGACGGAACCAACTTTGCAAAGGATTTTGATATAACCTATACAGACGAGGACGGCGAGGAGAAGTATGTTAGACAGTCTACATTCGGTTTCAGCACCCGTCAGATCGGTACAATGATTATGATGCACTCGGACGACCGAGGACTTGTTGTTCCGCCCAAGGTAGCACCGACAAGGTCGGTGATAGTCCCGATATACCATAGCAAGGACGAAAGGAAAGCAGTCATGGAGGTCGCAGAGAAAGTCCACGGTTCACTGGAAAGATGTAAGATGGACGACAGAGAAAATAAGACCCCAGGACGGAAGTTTAATGAGTGGGAAGTGAAGGGAGTTCCTATACGAATAGAGATAGGTCCCTCTGAAGCAGAGGAGGACCAGGTGACCATAGTTAGAAGAGACACCGGAGAAAAGAAGATGGTCAGCGTCGAAAACGTAGAAGAAACCGTAGAGGAGGAGCTTAACAATATGCAGAAAAGTCTATTCAAAAGGGCAACTGAGCTTCTCGAGGAAGGGACACAGGAGGTAAGAGACTACGATGATCTGGTCAGTATAGTAGAAGAAAACGGTGGATTTGTAAAGGCTCCGTGGTGTGGAAAAAAGATATGCGAAGAGATTGTAAAGGACGATACCTCGGCTAAGATAACCAACATACCCTTCATGTACGACGAGCCCGATGGGGAGAAATGTATCAGATGTGGCGACAAGGCGAAACACTGGGTAAATTTTGCAAAATCATACTAAGGATAAACTTTAAATACTTTTGAGATAAAACCAAGTATGATTCTTCTGGATTATCCGGAGGGTTATTTTATGCATAATATGGGAGAAAGTAACGGCGAAGATACAGTTAAGACAGGAACCACAACCGTAGGTTTGAAGTTCGATGGTGGACTTGTGTTAGCAACCGAAAAGAGAGCTTCCATGGGCTATCAGGTTTCAAGTAAAAATGCCAAGAAGGTGTATGAGGTCGATGGAGGAATAGGGATAACCACCGCTGGTTCTGTTGGAGATATACAGACTATGGTTAAGTATATGAAGGCCGAGACAAATCTTTTCAAGTACAGGAAGGACAGGAAGATGTCTCCCAAGGCAGTCGCGAGCCTCATGGCAAATATACTACAGGGTTCCAAGATGATGCCGTACCTGGGACTTTTTATACTAGGAGGATACAACCACGAGAAAGGAGAGGCTGAAATATATCAGCTGGATCCAGCAGGGGGTGTACTGGGCGAGGATCCATACTACGCCACCGGATCTGGCTCACAGGTTGCATACGGTCTACTTGAGGATGGATTTGACGATGGAATGGATAGGGATGCTGCAGTTAGTCTGGCTCTGAGATCGATAAACAGCGCATCCGAGAGGGATATAGCATCAGGGAATGGCTTTTCGGTGATGGTTATAGACGAAAATGGATGTCACGTTATGGATGACGGAGAGGTAGAGGAGTATCTTGTGAAGTAATGTCAGAGGTTTTCTACTTTCGTAATATTTTCTATGGTGTTTAGATGGAAATTATTGAACAGGTAAAAAAGGACCTTCCGAGTGACTCAATGATCTCGGAGGTATGTTTTGAAGGAAGTGACATAGTTCTATACACGAAGAACAAGGACATGTTCAAGAGCGATGGCAGTTTCATAAAGAAGATAGTCAAGAAGCTCAAGAAGAGAATAGAACTCAGACCAGATCCTTCTATAAGGAAGGATCTTGAAGAAGCAAAGAAAATTATAGAAGAGAATGTTCCCGAGGAAGCAGGAATAGAAGAAATAACATTTCAACCGGGATTCGGCAAGGTTATAATAGAGGCACTTAAACCAGGACTAGTTATTGGTAAAAGAGGAACAACACTCGATAAAATAAAGAAGGAGACCATGTGGAAGCCCCAGGTAAAGATAGCTCCTGCGATATCTTCCGATATAGTCGATACCGTTAGAAAGGTACTTTATCAGGAGTCCGAGTGGAGAAAGGACTTCCTCAACGACATAGGTGAGAGAATACACTCCAAAGAGGTAGAGGAAGTTGACTGGGCGAGGCTATCGTGCCTGGGTGGTTGCAGGGAGGTTGGCAGAAGTTCCTTTGTGTTGCAGACACCCGACTCGAGGATAATGATAGACTGTGGTATAAAGCCAGGTAACAAACACGAATATCCATACCTACAGATCCCAGAGGGAGAGATAAAGTCACTTGACGCAGTGGTTGTTTCACATCCACACCTGGACCATATAGGTTTCGTTCCATATCTCTACGAATATGGATACGAAGGACCGCTTTATCTTACATTTGCTGCAAGAGATCTCATGGTTCTTCTGTGCCTCGACTACCTGGATGTTGCAAAGAGGGAAGGTAATGAGGTACCTTACTCCTCACAGTCTATAGAGAAAGCAGTGAAACATTCGATTGCCATGGAGTACGATCAGGTGTGTGATATAACACCTGATGTCGGACTTACCTTCCAGAACGCGGGTCATATTCTTGGTTCTGCCCTTGCACATTTCCATGTAGGCGAGGGAGATCACAACCTTGTATACACAGGAGACTACAACTTCGGTGAATCAAAGCTCTTTAACAAGGCTTCTACCAAGTTCCAGCGTATAGAGACACTTGTTACGGAGTCTACGTACGGTGAAAATGATGCAACCCAGCCTTCGCGGAAGGACGCAGAAAAAAATCTGCTGAAATATGTCAAAAAAACTATAGATAGAGGCGGCAAGGTCCTGATACCTTCCTTTGCAGTAGGAAGAGCACAGGATATAATGTGTATACTGGACGAGGCAAGCAGGGAAAATGGGTTGGATGTTCCTGTTTATCTTGAAGGTATGATGTGGGATGCAACGGCAATACATACTACATATCCAGAGGACTTGAACGAGAAACTTCAGCATCAGATATTCCACAAGGACCATAATCCATTTACATCTGATATATTCCATAGAGTTGGGTCCAGAGACGAAAGAAATGAGATAATAAACTCACCTGACCCTGCAATTGTGATGTCGACTTCTGGCATGCTTACAGGGGGACCTGTGATGGAGTATCTCAAAGAGTTTGCTCCTGATGATGAGAACACACTGATATTCGTTGGTTATCAGGCCGAGGGAACCATGGGTAGAAGGATACAGAAGGGCTGGGATGAAATTCCAGTAAAAAAGGACGGAAAGAGAAAGGTTGTTGAGTTAAACATGGACGTTGAAACGGTTGACGGTCTCTCGGGACATTCTGACAGAAACCAGCTCATAAACTTTGTTAACTCACTCAAAAGTAAACCCAACAAGATACTTACAGTACATGGCGATGAAAATAGTTGTATACAGCTGGCAAGGACTCTGCATAACATATTCAACAGGGAGACCATACCCATAAAAAACCTCGAGACTACGCGTTTGAAGTAGCCGCTTTTTTTTAATCTCAAAAACAAATATCTTGTTATGGCTGAGTGTAGCTACTGTGGGGAGGAAGCAGGTATACCCTTCAAATGTAAGTTCTGTGGTGATGTTTTTTGTTCTGAGGATAGGTTACCAGAGAACCACGAATGTGTCGGGCTTGGTGAGTATGAGGAAAAAATAAAAGATGATGTTAAGGTGATCTACGAACCTTTCCAGGCCAGGAGTCCTAACAAAGGACCTTCTCCACAGGGTCAGATAGGAAGGTTTTTCAATGCTATATTCGGCAATGTATACCTTTTTCTCATATTTGCATGTTTCGTAGTGTTCATAGTACAGAGTATTTTACCTGGATTCACAGAGTTTTTCTATCTCGCACCTGAGATAGGGGAGATACTACAGAGGCCGTGGACCGTTTTTACATCGATGTTTCTTCACGGCAATGCATGGCATCTATTTGTAAATATGCTTGTGCTTTTCTTCTTTGGTGGAGAACTTGAGAGAAGAACAGGAAGTAAGAAATTTTTGGAAATATTTTTAATAGCAGGAATAGTCGGAAATATTGGTTTCACGCTTTTTTCATATGTTACCGGAACCTTTCTGCCTGCAGTTGGCGCTTCCGGTGCAATATTCGGTGTCTTTGCTACACTTGCAATAGTAGCACCGGAGATAAGGGTTGTGATGCTACTTTTTCCTATACCCCTCAAGATAAGACACGTCCTTGTCGTGTTTGCACTTTGGGACCTGTTTTTTCTACCAAGAGGGGGTCCTATAGCCAACTCTGCACATCTAGCCGGTCTAGCAATAGGTCTACTCTACGGTTACAGATTAAAAAAGAAGGGAATAGGTAGGTATATAGAACCACGGACCTGAAACTTCTGGATGGTCTATTCACTTTCTCTGACTACTTTGGCATACGAAGGAGCAACTACAATGTAGTTTTCGTCTATTCCTGCGATGTCTCCGTCTACTGCTGTACAGGTCTTCCTTATCCTTTCTATTGCTCTTTTCAGATCGGACATATCCTTCTCCTTGATTCTCTTTATCTTCACGAAGACTATCCTGCCCTCTCTGATTGATTTCTGTACCTCTTCTGCATCTTTGTACTCTTCAAGTTCTGTTACCTCTATAGGAACAGCTCTTACCTCGCCGTGGCTGACCTCCTCTGAAAGCTCAAGGAGATCCCTGTCCTCTATCTTTTCTTCTTCTTTGCCTAGTATATCTTTCAGCGCCAAGTTCTCACCTACTTATTTTTTACAACCAAGTTATATAAAACTATTCGCCCTACTTGTTTCCCACGGACTCAAGCATGGATACTATATTCCATATCTGTGTCCTGGTGTACATCGGTATATTGGCATCGTTTGAAACTTCATCGAGTTTTGAGGTACAGGAGTTTATTTTTACTGAGATTTCTTCTTCCTCGTCCTCCAGTATATCGATGCATTCCTTGCATTCTCTCTTGATGTTGTTAGGTACAGATCTATCTTCCGATACCTGCTTCAACATACTGACTACCGGATTGAAATCTTCTTCCATATTTATCACCAGTCTCTGTTTGCTCATGTAGGATCTGATAACTATGATTCTATAAAAATTAAAATATAAAAGCTTTTTGTATCAAAGCTCCTCTGCGCTTGCTCCTATGGCCTTCTCCAGCTTTCTGAGAATTTCTGATTTTATTTCTTCCTGGTCTGTGTTTTTACCGTTTCCTGATGCTGCTGCATCGTGTCCTCCTGCAGAACCGTCTAATGTATCCTCGATCTCTGAGAATATATCTTCGCCCAGATGTAGGATATCTGTTATACCCCTTCTACATCTTCCACTGATTCTCATTTCATCGTCCCTCCGTGAAAAAACTATTGCTATATCAGAGCCAAGTCTCAATAAGGAGCGCGCGGATGCTGCTTCAAATGATCCTACGTATGAAAAGACCACCAGAACATCGTCTATCACATATCCCTTTATCCTCGATGCTGCTTTGAGTCTTGCTATTCTCTCGGAACGGTCTATTGGTGTGCTTAAGATAGATAGTATGTCCGAGTAGTCCTTATCTGAAATGTCCAGAAGATCTGATATGTACTTGAACTGTTCTGGTCCTGCTAGTTTCAGGTGGGATGTATCTGCAACAGTACCACATATAAGTGCATTTGCAGCCTCTTTGTTTACCTTTCCGTGTTCTCTGAGTAGCTGGTATACGAGCTCAGAAGCAGATCTTGCTTCCGAATCGGTTAGACTCAAATCTGCTATACCCATTAGATCGCCTGGTGTATGGTGGTCTATTAGAATCAACCTACCATCAAAGGATTCTACATTAACATGACCTAACTGTTCGGTTGATGGACAGTCTACTACTATCAGCGTATCATAAGGGTCCAAGGAAGGGTTTTTTATAAAGTTGTACTTGGATGCAAGGTCTCTTGCGCCCTTTGAAACTGTGTCGGGTACACCCAGGTCCGCATCCGGACCTATGTATTCCCGGAGGGCTATTGATGCTCCTACTGCATCGATGTCTGCATTGTGGTGCGCAAGAACTAAAACTCTTCCACCTTCGTTGATTGCATCAATTATATCCATATTAAAACCTCTTAGAAAAAAATAACGGAATGGGATTTTTACCCTGCTTCTCCAGAATCTCCTCCCGACATCAGATCCCTGAGTTTCTCTTGGTTCTTCTTTGCGTCTTCCTCTATCTTACCTTCCTTCTTGTCTATAGAGTCCAACTTGATCTCTAGTGTTTCCTGTGTTTCTTTGAGATCCTCGAGAAAGTTGCCTTTTTCTGTCTTTATTACCGCAGGTCCCACTACCTTAAATACATCTTCTCCGTCGTCGGTTTCCTCTAGTGCTTCTATTGCTCTGTCTATCTGCATTTTGTGTGCTCTGAGCTCCATCTTCTGTTCTTCCATCTGCTGTAGCTGTTGCTGCTGTTGCTGAAGTTTTCCTATCATCTGTTGAGCCTGTGGTGGCATTTTGTTTGGACTTTGTTCCATGTTTTCACCTCCTCGTTGCTTTTTCTGCTGTCTTTACCAACCGTAGTATCGTGTTTACTCTGGCCCTCATATTTGATAAGTTACGGGCCCTTATTTTTAAGTTAATTTCGCCGTCGCCCGTGTCGATTGTTAAAAAACTAGAACTATCCTCCTCGACGCCTAGCGACTCCTTTATGATACCGGGAGAACTTACCTCCAGCTTAAAATTTGCCTCCATTTTACCTTGCTTTTATCTTCTTTGTTCCTGCTGCTCTCTTCTTTTTGAGTATCCTGTAACCACAGTAAGGACAGCGTATCCTTCTTCTGAGCTCGTCCTTCTCTATATCCTCTTCACATTTTAGACATTTGTAAACCATTATTCATCATCTGCTTTTTTTAGTGCTTTCTTTACAAGGCCCACTCCCTCAACCTCGGGCTTCCATGCTCCACCTGCTACCTTGTTGCCACACTTGGTGCATTTCCATATACCCTTCGCCTGCCTCTTGAGTGACATGAACTCACATTTTGGACAACGGTGCCTCTTTTTCTGTTTTTCCTCGACAGCTGAGACCTTCTTCCGTATCCTCTTTCCGTACCTTGAGCCGTATCTCTTGGCACTCTCTCCCATTTTATCACTCTATAAGTTTTCTTAGTTCGTCTGTCTTTTCCTTGGCTATTTGGAAGATCTCTATCAGTTCATCCTTTTTGAATCCACCGTTACCTCTCTTCTGGAGTGAGCAAAGTCCGTCCTTTGTCCAGGTTACCGTTACCATGGAATCTGTGACTTCTTCCTCCACGAGGCTTAGGTCTACCAGATAGTTTTCAGCTATCTTGGCAACCGTACATGCTATTGGAACCCTCTTGAGATCGAAGTCATGTTCCTCGTCTCTCAGTACTTCATCGCCATCAAGGCCTGGTTTCTTTGCCTCCATAAGTGCTTTTACTGCTGCAAGTGCTGACGCATCCATAAGGTTTCCGTCGTGGTCAACTATATGGATATCTACCATTACCTTCCACACCTTTTCGCCTTCTTCTATACATAGGTCTTGTAGTGGTAGCGATTCAGACTCTCTTATACCCCTGTCGACAACCCTTGAAAGCTCCGTGGCCTCCTTTCCAGGTGGTCCGGATTCGAAGTCTGGTGATGCCATTGGACCGAACTCTGCGTTTACCATGAGCATTCCTTCGTCCGGTGTATCAGGGAACGGATGTCCTACGCCGAACTTTACTCCTGCTATTACCTTCGTGTCGCCAATTGTAACCTTTGCACTTCCCTCTGCTTTCTTGGCTACTCCTGTTTCTATCTCTATGTTCCTGAACTCCAAAAGCTCTCTTCCATCAAGCCTTTCGCTCTTCTTTATTTTATCTACAGCACTTCTTTGTTCAATTTCAGTTATATCCATCATTTCACATCATCAAAATGTTTCCATTAAAGCTTCTTTTTGTTTTTCTGCAACCTTTTCACATCCCTTCATAGCAAGTTCCAACATTTCGTCCATTTCATCTATGTCTGTCATCCCGTCCATCTGGAGCAGGGTGATTTCTCCTGTGTCTGCGTTCATTGCTATTGGTAGATCGACCTGTCCTCCCATATCTTCTTCACCCTTGAGATCCAAAACAGGCGTGTCATCTATCTTGCCTGCTGCGCATGCTGATATCAATCCTTTCATCGGAACTCCTGCATCTGCAAGTGCTATCGAACCTGCATTTAGTGCAACACATCTGGTCCCAGCATCGGCAGATATTACTTCCATGTAGAGGTCTATCGTTGCAGTGGGAAACTCTTCTAGAAATATCGAAGAAGACAGTGCTCCCTCCGATACCTTTCCTATTTCCTTGCCCCTCCTTGATGGACCAGGTCTCTTTCTATCGTCAACCGAGAAGGGTGTGAGATTGTATCTACACTGTAGTATACCCCTCTGTGGTTTCTGTTTATGTTGTGGGTGTAGTTCCCTTGGACCGAATACAGCTGCAATTGCCTCTGTCTTTCCCATCCTGAAATAGCCAGATCCATCGGCTCTTTTCAGTATTCCAGCCTTTGCTTCCATATCTCTCAAGTCGTCTATGCCTCTTCCATCGATCCTTTTACCATCTTTCAAAAGTTCTTTATCGTATTTCATAGTCTTCATCCTCTTTTTTCAAGTATCTTTTTTACTTTTTCGGTTAGGCCCTTTTCGTGACCATTTTTGTCCACGGTTTCCACTGCCTTATATGCAAGATCTTCGTCGCCACCGCTTATCCAAACTATTCCATTTTGACCTATTGTTATTCTGGAGTCCGTTCCGTTTTTGATCATCTCAACCATCGATCCACCCTTTCCTATGAGTCTTGGAACCCTACTTGGGCTTATTCTTGCTATCCTTCCACCCGCAAGCTTTTTACATATTCTATCCTGCATCGATAGTTTTACGTCCTTTCCCTTCGTAACCTTTATTACCTCTGTGTATATCAGGTCACCTATGTTGTGAACATCCGAAAGGTCTGTGCTGTCCAAGTCTATGAACTCGTTCGATCCTTCGGATATTGACAGGTAACCATCGTAGGGCGAGTTGAGTTCAACCCACCAGTGGCTTGGACCTATTCCCGATATCCTTCCTATTATCTTATCTCCCTCCTGTGGTATGTATCCACCACGCAGTGGGATTACCTCTATGCGGGACTTTCCTGTTCTTGCTATCCCAACAACCCTTGATTTTATCTTACCTTTTTCTTTGTAGGTACCTCTTCCTGCAAGATAGTCGCCTTCTGCAACTACATCTCCAGGAAGCACCTTTTTCTTATCTTCAAGTAATTTTTCACTCATTATTTTTCACCTTATTTCAATCATCCAATATTTTTGTTTCGACGTTACCCTTTGTTACTGAATTTGCCTTCTTATAAAACTTGTCCTGAAGGCCCGCTGGCATCTTCAAAACAGCCCTCCATGAGCCGTCGTTCCCCCATTCCTCCTTTTCTATCTTGCCTATGTCCCTGAGCTTCCCGGAAGCCTGTCCAGCGTATTCGGCAGGCACCCGAACTGCAATCCGTATCTCCTCTACCGATATAGGCAGTATGGGCTTTATCTTATCGAGTACCTCCTGCACCTGCTCCTCTACATCCCTGATTTCGTCAACGTGTATTCCTGCCTCATCCATAGCGTTTTTTATCCTTTTTGGTGGATGTGGCTTATTTGTCTGTGGATTTACGGCACGTCTTGATATACTCGATGCAATCTCCTTCCTCTTGTCCTCTCTCATCTTTTTTCTCTGCTTGGTCGTGAGTTGTACCTTGCCGTCTCTTATTATCCTGTATATTATCTCTGTGGAATCACTTGTTCCAAAAACCTTGTTTAACTTCTCGTCTGACACCCTCTTTCCCTTTTCCGAGTCCTCAAAAACCTCTTCAAAGGCCACGAGGTCATCGATCCCGACATCCACACCCTTCTTTACCTCCAGTGCTTTTTCGGGATCCACGAGTACTTCAAAATGTTCACCGTGTGAGTCCAACCGAGCTATTACCGCATCTTCAACAGATATCATCGGATCACAGGAGCTGTTCGCACTCCCCTTCATCCAGATAACGGAAACCTTCGTCCTCTTTTATAACAGCCATCTTTACAGTATTTTTGTTCATGTCTGTGTCTCCTTCGCCCAGTACCTTGATAGCCAGTTCCTTTGCCTCCTCCTCTGTCATTCCTTCACTCCATCCTTCTTTGAGTACCTTTTCACCGCCCTTTCTTCCTCTTCCGATTACCTGTGCATTCCATCCGTATATGTCTCCACCTACATCGGTTTCGAATACCATTGGTTCTCCCTTGTAAACTCCACCTATAAGGAATGAAACTCCCATTGGTCTAAGGCCACCGTACTGCGTGTGCTGCTGTTTGAAGTCTCCTATCTCCTCAGCCAGTGATCTTACATCTATCTTTTCCTGGTACGAGACCCTGT
>PUKU01000093.1 GCA_003550625.1 Candidatus Aenigmatarchaeota archaeon | reverse complement strand
CTCTACCGCTGCGAAGCCACACCCACCGATAACGATTCCGGTGCATTGCCAGGGTGGCCCTGCCGTAGCCGTAGTCGATCAGCTGCGAGCCGTTTCAAAATACAGGCTCAAGAAGAAGATCTAAGCGTTGCCCCCACAAGAGCTTGACGAAATCTGCCAAGCAGTCTCGACAATACTGGAAATAAGATAAAATAGGCTCCGCCGTATCCTGCTCTCCCTGTGTCCATATGTCCAGGTTTTTAGACCTGACGTAACTATATTTGTAGTTATTATCAGTTATGCAGTTTGACTGGGACGAAAATAAACGTGGCAGCAATCTGGAGAAGCACGGTATAGATTTTCATGATGCGCCAGATTTTTTTGAGTCTGATCTGTTATGTTTTGAGGACGATCGAAAGGATTACGGGGAAAAGAGGTTTGTAGCTTTTGGCCGGCTTGCAGGGCGTTTGATTGTTACGGCATATACCCTGCGCTATGAAAGCATCCGTATTTTATCCATGCGCAAAGCCAGTGACAGGGAAAGGAGGCTTTATGAACAATACATCAAAGACAGATTGGGATAGGGTGGATGCCAAGTCTGATCAGGAACTAATCAGAGAAGCCATAGCTGACCCTGATAATCCGCCTATAGACGAGGAGTTTTTGAGCAGGGCCAGACAGGTGCAGCCCCCTCAACCCAAGCGGCAAGTGACTTTGCGGCTCGATAGCGATGTTCTGGAGTGGTTCAAGCAGCAGGGCAAAGGATATCAAACAATGATTAACGCTGTTCTTCGGGCCTACAAGGATGTCCAGGAAAAGGAGCAGCAGACTCAGTAGTTGATCGAGAGTCAGTCACGCCCTGCAAGGTGTCTTGCCTGACAGTATGCTTGGGCTCTTTATTATTCAAAAAGCTGTGTGTGCAAAGCACCTGCCTGCCCGCTAAAATTCCGCACGCAAGGGGGTGACAGGCGGGCGGCTTTGCCGCGCATGGTTTGGGAGCACGCCTGGTTTTCTTTAGGCGGTGATAACTGACACCCTACTGAATGGTTACCCAGAAACGACCCGGCTGCTATGAGAGTTTGATAAATCCCCTGCGATTCAAAATCATAGTGCCTCCTGTTCAGTTAAAAAATTAACACAGATATGACAGCCACTACTGTCCCCTGATCTGGCGTCCCAGAAGAACCTGGAGATCATAACCTGAAACGCAGTAAACAGGGATGCAGTGGAACCGCCCTTTATATATCGGAGAAAAATAGTATTTTTTATAGTCCATGCAGAATGCAAATACAGTCACGGAGTTCATGTCATAACCAAGACCGAAGAAAGGCAGTCCTGTGCGTGTAATATTGAGCATGGACATAGTTATCTCCTTACCTGCTTTTTTTCAAAAGGCAGGAAGCCATATCTTCAACTTTAATCTTTATTTACTGATTATTGCATGCATATATGTTTTTTTAACAGATATTAATTTTTAGCGTCCAATATTTTGTTTAGATAGTTATATGCATCTTTGATGTTAAATAATGATTTTATCTGCAAACAAGATTAAATTGTTTCTCAAATATTGAGTCAAATCAATAGTCATCCACTCTTCATAAAAATATTCGTCAATAGAAAGTGGTTTTTGCACCATTTTTATTGTATCTGGATTGATATTGATGATGTGATTAGCTCATTAGCATTATGTATTTCAATTGGATTGTTTGCAGAGTTTTGATTATTTTTTTAAGAATCTGAAACGGTTTCCCTGAACGTAATCGTTTAAGAGATTCTTAATGGTTGTTTATGGCAGGCTGGTATCCGAGCCACATGAGTTTTAACACAGCACTGAGGAAGGAATATCTTTTATGGACCAGCGTAAACTTCAGGCATTCTTGAGCGTGTATGAAATGAAGAGTTTCTCCAAGGCTGGTGAAGACCTTTACCTGTCCCAGTCCACCATCAGTACCCATGTACTGAGCCTTGAACAGGAGCTTGGGGTTCAGCTTTTTGACAGGATCGGCAGGAGGATTATTCCCACGCAGGCTGGACATCTCCTTCATGACAGGGTCAGTAATGTATTCAGGATTATAGAACAGACCAGGACAGACATTCATGACCTGAACAATCATGTATGCGGAAAGGTCGTTGTAGGCGGCAGTACAATACCTGCCAACTATCTTCTGCCAATGGTCATTTCAGATTTCTGCGGGCAGTATCCCCAGGTCTGCGTTGACCTGCGAATCGGAGATTCAATAGAGATCTGCCAGGAGGTTCTGGCCGGCAACCTTGATTTCGGCATTGTCGGGGGGTTTGTGGATCATTTTGATCTTGAACACAGACTGCTCTTAAAGGACAAGCTGCATGTGGTTGCCAGCCAGGACCTTAAACTGGACCTGCCAGAGACAGTACTCCCTGAAAACCTCAAGGACCTGCCCTGGATACAACGCGAAAAAGGCTCCGGGACAAGAAATGCCTTTGAAAGCGCCATGATGAACTGCGGTGTCTCACTACGCGATCTGCGGGTTGCAGCCCTGGTGCAGTCCACCGAGGCCATGGTCAGATGTGTGCTTGCCGGAGCAGGAGTCGGGGTAACCTCTTTTCTTGCAGTACAGGAATACCTGGAAGCTGGAGAGCTTACAATTATCGACGTACCAGGCTTGGATATTGTCAGGAGCTTTTATCTCATCCACCACAAAGCAAGAACCCTGTTCAGCTGTTCGAGAATGCTGATGAACAGTGTAGAAAAGCATATCAAGCCTGAAGCATGATGTGACTGCAAAAAGTCATTTTTGCAGTCACAGATGTCAGAGATCAGACGTCAGAGATCCCCAGTGAAATCCCTTCGGGAACTCCAAGGAGTTATTTCACGGGGCAGGCAGTAAAAAAAAAGAGTTATGTCACGCGAACCACG
>PUKU01000064.1 GCA_003550625.1 Candidatus Aenigmatarchaeota archaeon | reverse complement strand
GAAAAAACAGGGTCTGAGATAAGGGAAACTAAGATAAGACTCTCGGATAAAAATAAAAAAGCCCTTAAAGCTGACATAGTTTCGGATGATCTCGACAAGGACCTGAGAGTAACACCGTCCATGTCTATCTTTTACACATCACTGAGTGGTGGTGATGTCAAGTTCGATAAGAAAATACTATCAGATAAGCAAGAGTTCAAGGAAAGTACAGAGTTTGCTTACATACCACCAGAAAAACACAAGTTTGCTTCCATAGATCAAAGCAAATACAAACCACTGACTTGTGATATAAACAAAGATTCTTACGAAGACTGGGAGTTCAAGGGTTACTACGAAGGATCTCTATATATGCCCGGAGAATCACAACGCAGAAAAAAAGAAAGGGAAGGAAATGGCAAAAAAAAGCAGAACTTCATGTGTTTCGAAGGAAATAAAAACAGGATCTACCTTCCCTTCATACCCGAGAAGTCTGAAATGTCACTCAAGGAGTTCAAGAAAAGAACGGATGACATCACCGTGGAGCCAGAGGAACTTGATAAGACAAACGTCCTCAGTGAAGCCTCTTTGCCTATGAAACTGATTGAAAACGCCGGTATAGACTTTGATCTACTTCTTGATATGGTAGAGGATGACAAATATTTTGAAATCAAGGAACTGGGGGAGGAAAATAATGGTAAAGGTACAAAGATTATCCCATATGTACCCGGAAAGGCTTACATGGACATGGAAGGTGATATGTATGAAATACCGAAGTCCTTTGTAGATCAGTACATCCCAAGAGCAACCGATAAAGTCAAAATACTACTCGAGAATCGGAAACCGAATGGTGGTATTTTAAACATATACGGATAACTAACAACATCCCAGTGCTACTTTTCTCGGGTGTGTCTAAGGTTTCCTTGTATCAACAATTTTTTTGATTTCTTGGTATCTTTCTTCCATTCCGTTGTCGTATGCGAACTTCAGTGCATCTTCGTATCTTTCGTTTTTCACAAGTTCTTCACAGACGTATATCAAAGATTCCTTAGAAACCTCGTCTTCGAGACCATCACAAAATTCATCCACCATATCAATACCTCTTTACTGATGAATAGGTAGTTAATCTTTAAATAATTTCAAAACACTTGGTCGGTCGGCTTCTTTCGTATATTTCTGTAATGTTTTTCCCACACACTGTCATTTAATTTTTCATAAATACTTTCAGTTTCCTCCAGGCTCTCGACTTCCTCGTGGAATTTTTCAACCGAATCCTTTATTCTGTCCTCATTGATTCTCCACTGATAAATTCTCCATTTTTTACTGTATGTAATGCAACACTTTCCTCCCTTACATCAACTATATCCATATCAAATAGCCGCTGGAACATAGATCTTTCAGTTCCATTAAGTAGATTGTCGAGAACGTAGTCATTAAATCCAAATAAATTGAGTAACTGATAGGCATCATCTTCATCCAGTGGTTCGAGATCTCGGCTTGAGTCTCTCGATATATAGTCTGTAGCCTTGACTAAATCATCCGGCTTAAGATTATGTGGTGACATCTCCAGTGTATACTTGTTTTGAAAACACTTAAGCTTAGTAGTAAAAATCATCGATCAAGCCTTCTGGGGTACATAATCCCCACCATACCAGGAAGAGACTTGTTTGATTGATACTCTCTCTTGTTATCGTGAAGAATCATGGCAAGTACCTTTTTTTCCGCACCGAGATCGTATCTATCAGCAACATGAAAGGCAAGCTTGAAGTTCTCATTTGAAAGATGACGTTTGAATTCATCCAGAGGGTCAGAAACCATACCTTCTTCCGGTTCCATGGAACCGTCCATTATTGATTCAAACTGGCCCGTTAGATTATAAGATCCCAGTTCATGTGTTTTTACAAGATCTTCGTATTCTAAATCCGAGAGTACACCGAACTTATCTAAAAGTGCGTACTGAACTGATAGAGTCTCTGCCTCGTATTCCATGTCCATATCCATACGTATATCAAAAGCCATTCTAGCTGCATGATCCGTTTTATCCTCTCCCAACTTGAATTCATTTGAAATCCGTGCAGCAGTTTCGCATGCCATGTAAGTGGGTTTTTTCATCAGAGTTTCGTACTCCCACTCGGCGGCCTTTTTAACCTTTTCCCCACCGAGACACAATCTACTGGCAATCTCTGCAGCTTCAAAATATAATTTTTTCTCGATGAAATCATCGTATTTAATGTTCCCGTATATATCTGCAACTTTATTTGATTTTTTTGCCAGGGTCTCGAGATATTCATCATCTATAGAATCGATTAGATCTACCAGCTCACCGGAATCCATGGAATCAAGGCTCTCATAAAGTCTCTCCTTCATAATAATGCAAATAATTGTTCTGAAAGAATATATAGAAATGAATACAATGCTGTATAATCCTATACCTGGTTGCTATGCGTAACATTTAAATAATAAAAAATGTAATATTAATATGTGTTTACTAAATAGTTACAACAATAAAGGAGGTGAAAAGATGAACTTTGAAAAAAACGTAAGAGATTACACAAACGCAGTCCTGGAGGATGCCGAAATGCTCCGTGGTGAGCATTATGAAAACCTCTTGGAGAAGGACAGTTCGGAGGAGATCTATGGAGCAAGGTTACTGGAAGATGCAAAATACGTACTCAAAAATGCAGTGGAAAATTTGGTTGAGATGAGTGATGGATGTGAAGAAAGGTTTGAAACAGAAAAAAAGGCACTCGTTACCAAGATGATTAAAATAGATCCCATGGAAAAGTACGGTCCGAACATGGTAGAGGGTACGGAAAAGGTCTGTGACAAGGAGTTCAGCCAAAGGGATCTTGATCTGATCAGAAACGCATGAACCCCTTCCACTTTCTTATTTCTTTTT
>PUKU01000039.1 GCA_003550625.1 Candidatus Aenigmatarchaeota archaeon | reverse complement strand
GGGAGGACGGGTAAGTGCAACAGTAGGAAGCGGCATGGTTCATGGTGAAGTTCTGGCCCTACAGGCCTTTGTAATACTCTTTATCGCCTCCTTTCTTGTCATAGTAAGTGTAGTTGCAAAATACCCAATGCCAACTGCCTTCACAGTCGTGGGTTCCGTTATAGGAAGTGCATTTAGCTTCAATGCAGGACCCAACTGGTCCGTGGTAAATAGGATAGTCGGCTACTGGCTACTGGTTCCCTTCATGGCCATAGGAATGGGTTACATATTCTCAAAGATTTTGCAGAAATACCTCTCCAAGGAAGGATCCAAAAGAAAGGTACAGTATCTAATCCTTTTCATGGGCCTCTTTGTCGCCTACACAGCAGGAGCAAACTCAGTAGGAAAGGCAGTCGGACCCCTTCTATCGCTTGGATACAGCATCGGACCTCTCCTGGTTCTGGGTGGAGTATCGATACTCATGGGTGCATGGTTTCTTTCCCCCAAGATAATAGATGCAGTTTCATTTGAATACTCCAACATAGGACCCAGAAGATCGGTCTCGGCACTTGCTACGGCAGCCATACTCGCACAGATAGGAATTTTTCTTGGAGTACCGATATCTTTCAGCCAGGCAATAATAGCCTCGATACTGGGAAGCGGACTCGTTGTTGGAAAGTCCAACGTCGGTAAAAGGAAGCTGGGATTTACAACAGGAGCGTGGATATCGGCCTTTCTGATAGCCATAGGAAGTGCCTACATCTTATCTGAAGTTGTGCAGATGGCGGGAATATGAAACAATAAAGATCAGCCTCAAGTTTTTTATGCCTATATATTGCATAATATCAGGGGTTAGGATGGCTGAAGATATAGAGATAATAATAGAACTTAAGGATGTACATAAGGTCTACGAGATGGGTCAGACCAAAGTACGTGCACTACGTGGCTCTTCCTTGGAGGTAAAGAAAGGCGAATTCCTATCCATAGAAGGTCCATCGGGTTCTGGCAAGTCCACGCTCATGAACATGATAGGCTGTCTGGACGTTCCCACCTCTGGTAAGATACATCTGGAGAAATGGGATATTGAGAAACTACAGGAGTCGGACCTGGCACAGATACGTGGCAAGAAGATAGGATTCATATTTCAGACCTTCAACCTCATAAAGAACCTGACTGCATTGGAAAACGTCGCGATGCCTATGATGTTTCAGGGTGTCCCAAGAGAGAAAAGACTGAAGAGAGCCAGGGACCTGTTGGTTGAAGTTGGTCTGGGTGAAAGGCTGAACCATAAACCCGCGGAGCTTTCCGGTGGACAGCAGCAGAGGGTTGCGATAGCAAGGGCACTTGCAAACGATCCCGATGTTATTCTTGCAGACGAACCCACTGGAAATTTGGACACAGAAACAGGTGAAAAGGTCCTGGAGAAACTCAAGTATTTAAACGAAGGTGAGGGTAAAACTATTGTAATGGTGACACACGACCCACACGCCGCAGAGTACGCGAATAGGGTCGTGAAAATAAAGGACGGTGTTGTAATCAATGAAAAATAAGTTGATTTTAATCACGGCCGTTGTTATGTTTCTACTAGTCATACCAACGGCGTCAGCCGAAAACCCCGATTCGGATTCAGCGGAACTTACGATGCAGCTCATGAGGACAGAGCCACTGCCCATGATAACAGGTGAATACGCAGATGTATGGATCAAAGTAACAAACGAAGGACAAAGGGATATAAGGGATGTTTCTGTTGAGTTCGAGGATAAGTTTCCCTTTTCCATGGACCCAGATAGAGATAGGGTAAGAAAGTTCAGAAAGATAGAGGGGAGAGATGCATATACAGCACACTTCCAGGTCAGGGTTGATGAAATGGCTGTACCCGGTGAAAACAAGCTGAAGTTCCGTCTAAGATACGATGGCGGAAGCCTTACTAGAGAGTTTCCCGTTCAGGTCAGAACCAGAGAGACCGTTCTTTCCGTTGAAGAGGTAAAGGTCGAAGGAGATAGAATTCCTCCATCACAGACGAGGGATATAACCTTAACTCTCAAAAACAGAGCCCACACACATCTGAGAAGTGTTGGTGTTTCACTTGGACTCAAGCCAGAGGGTGGTGGTGAGCCGGAGATAGGAATGCAGGCAGAGTTCTTTGGGATGGAAGACTTTGAGACAATAGACGAAATTCCACTTATAACGGTTGGACAGACCACAGAGGAGAGGATAAGTCAGATAGCTCCAGGCGAGGAAAAAGATGTTACTTTTTCAGTCAGGGCAGAACATGATGCGGACGAAGAGACCTATAAAGTACCTATAGCATTGAGATTCGAAGGTGAAAGATACCAAATGAATCCAGAAACAGGGAACTGGGAGATGTCGACCGAAACCTTCCAAAACCAGGAGTTTACAGGAGTGCATGTCGGGGGAGAACCACTTTTGGATATTGGGATTGCCGGAATAGGTGATTATCCCATACGTGGAATGAAAAACGATATATCCCTTGAGATAATAAACAAGGGCTTTTCTGAAGCAAAGTTCCTCGAAATCGAACTTCTTCCACATGGATCTTATGAAATAATAGGAGAACCCGATATGTATATTGGACATATGGGCTCAGATGACTACGATTCACCTTCCTTTGAGATGTATCTAAACCCAGATCATGAAAGGGTGGAAATTCCAGTGGAACTTCAGTATAAAGACAACGAGGAAAATCTGATCGTAGAAAACCAGACAGTAAGATTTAAGACATATACGTGGAATGAGCTCGAGGAACTTGGAGTAGAGAGAGAAGATGGAGTCGTTCTTTATGTAATCTTGATAGCAATAATCTTGGGGGCTCTTTACTACTACCATCGACGTCAGAAGAAAAAGAAGAAGAGCCTTCTAGAGGAAGAATAACTGGTTCTT
>PUKU01000094.1 GCA_003550625.1 Candidatus Aenigmatarchaeota archaeon | reverse complement strand
TTGCCTCTGACCGATGTGTTGCCGTGGAACGGGCAGTTTGTGTCCTTACATTCTCTTTCGGGTACCTTTACTCCAAGTCCTAAAGCCATATTTTCACCATTTTTTTAGTTTTTTCTTTATTCTGTCCTCGGGACGTCCTTCCAGTATGTTTCCCTCCACCATTACCTCCTTGTTCGGCGGAAGTTTGAACTTAAACACACGTCCTCTTTTTTGCAGGGTTTTCTCATCACCTTTACACTCAACCTTTAAAACACTTTTCATCTCGTCTACTACCTTTCCTTTTATCCCTACCTCGTCTTTGTTTTCACTTTCTACTACCTCTACTCCGAGCCCTATAAGCTCATGGCGAGGCAGGTTTCCGGGGTTCCTCATATCAGTTCCTTACTTCTATCTTGTTTTCGGGGAAGCCCTCCTTTACTAGGAGGTCCTTTATCCTGCGGAGATGGTCTCCCTGTAGCTCAATTCTGCCATTTTTGTATGTTCCACCACAGGCCAGTCCTTTTTTGAGTTTTTTTGCCAGCTCCTTTGGATTCATGTCCTCTGAAATGTTTTCCACAATCGTGAGCTCTTTGCCGTACCTTCTCCTTGTCTTGTGAACCCCTATCTTTTCTTCTTCCTTTGCTATGGTGTCACAAACACAGAGATCCTCGGGTAGCCCACAGTCGGGACAGTTAGCGATTTATTTTCACCTCTTTTTTGAAAGCTCTGTTTTTATCCTTGCTATAGTTCTTTTCATCTCGTTCATCTTTCCGGCGTTTTCCGGTACGCCGCCTATACTTACCTGTGCCCTTTCTTTTACCAGCTCCAGGTTTATTTCATCAAGTTTCTTCTCCAGATCTTCTCTGTCCATGTCTTCCATTTCTTCGGTTGTAAGTATTGCCATCTTATTCATCCTCCCTTTCTTCGACCATCTTTTCAAGGAAGTTTACCATGCCTTTCCTGTTTTTAACGTCCATCTCGTACTCCAAAATCTCCTCAATATCCTTTCTTTCAAGGTGATCCTCTACATCCTTCAACTTTTCTTTGGCCTCCTTTATTGGAGAATCTATTATGTTGTTTATCCTTTCTTGGGTCATTTCAAAGGCTTTGGTTTCCTCATCACCTTCTTCTGGTTCTTCCATACCTTCTGTGGGCCTTTCTTTCATTATCTTTACCTTGACGCCTATTGTTCCTGGTCTGGTCTTGGCATGCTCCACCCATCTATCAACAAGTCTTTTTGCCGGTTCTCCACAGCTCTTCATGTAACCATCCTGGAACCTCTCCGTTCTTCCCCTGGCACCAGAAAGCTTACCTGATATCTCTATCTCCACGCCAGCAGCACCTCTTCTCATTATACTTCTTAGTACACCTCTGCCGACCCTTCTGTAGTTGGCTCCGTTTTCTATTGCATTTTTTATCTCCTTTGCCATGATCCTTGCGTTGAGTTCCGGTTTTTCTACTTCCTGTACATCTATCTGTGGATTTTCGAATCCAAACTCACCCTCGAGCTTTTCTGTTATTTCGTTTATCCTTCCTCCTCCTCTTCCTATTATAAGCCCGGGCTTGTCTGCATATATGGTTATTTTGACACCCATCGGAGTTCTTCGTATATCACATCCGGTGTATCCAGCCCTTGGGTACTCTCCTTCAAAGAAGTCCTCGATCTTATTCTTCTTTATTCCCTTTTCTATGAACTTTTTTTCTAGCGCCATCCTATCCTCTCTGCAAAACGACCTTTACATTTGCGGTTTTAAGTTTGTTTCCAAAGTCCCTTCTCCTTCTCATCCTTCTGAAGGTCGAGCCGGGTTCGGAACTTATTGTCTTTATCCTGAGCTTGTCCTTGTTCTCGCCTCTGAACTCTGCATTGTTTTCTGCGTTTTCAAGTACCTCCAGTATTCCCTCAGCTGCCTTGTCGTATGTTTTACCATCTATGTTTTCCTTGCCTTCGATCAGGTTTTTTACAAAGCTCTTTGCTTCCATGAGCTTCATCTTCTTGTTGTTTATTACCTTACATATCTTATGTGCCTTCTTTCTGGATATCCTTAGGTTTATACCTGCTGCTGTTATATCTTCTTCTTCTACTTCAATCGGATATCCTGTCATATTATCTCCTCTATTTCAGGGGCACATGCTTGGAAGTTCTTGTTGCACCCAGACCCGGTGCAGAATGGTCCACACTCTTTCTCGTCTCTACGAGTTCGCCTAGGTAGTGTCCTATCATCTCTGGTTCTATCTCCACCTCTTTGAACTCCTTGCCATTATGTATACCTATTCTTACTCCAACCATCTCTGGCAAAACTACCATGTCCCTTGACTGTGTCTTCACGTAGTCCTGTCCCTTCTTTATCTTCTTCAACAGTTTCTTCTGCGGATCGGTGAGACCTCTCAGTAGGCTCCTCCTCCTTCTAGAGTTGAGTAGTTCTGCGAACTCCATCAGATCCATATTTCTGAGTTCTTCCAGTGATTTTCCCCTGAACTTGAATTCCTTTGGCATTTAAATCACGTTTTCATCTTTTTTTCTTTCCAGTAGACTTTGCACCAAACGATCCGACCTTCTGGCCCGGTGGTGCTGTAGCCTTTGTAGTCTTGGGTTTTCCTGGCCTTGTTGAACCACCGAAGGGATGGTCTACTGCATTCATAGACACTGCGGATGTAATCGGATACTTTTTACCACGTGCCTTCTTTGCCTTGTATTTATTACCTGCCTTAACAAAGGGCTTTTCCTTCCTTCCACTTCCTGCTACAACTCCTACTGTGGCCTTGCACTTTGGATTAAGTTCTTTTGTTTTACCGGATGGAAGCTTTATAACAGTTTTGTTTAGATCATGAAGTTTGATGGTTGCATATACTCCGGACGCTCTTACCAGTTTTCCGCCTTCGTCGGGTTTTGTCTCCACTGAGTGCACTGGGACGCCCTCTGGGATTTCAGCCAACCTGAGCCTGTTCCCAGACTCTATGGGTGCCGATATACCACACTTTATGGTATCTCCTGTGGAGAGACCTCCTGGTGCTATTATATGTCTACACTCCCCGTCTTCAAGCTTTACTTTTGCCAGTGGTGCAG
>PUKU01000048.1 GCA_003550625.1 Candidatus Aenigmatarchaeota archaeon | reverse complement strand
TTTAATATTCTCTGTAAAGAAGCAACCTAATCATAAATTTTGAATGAAAACTAATTTATTGGGTAAAATGCTTGAGATCGAACTTTTTTTCTTCATAAATTTGTAGAGAAGAACTCATTTTCAGACATGAGTTTAACTGTTTTGGTAAGCTAGCCTATAAGCTTTTAATTTAATGCTAGCAGTTTAAGAAATTCTCTGTAATCATTTAAGTAATCATTGACATATTTACTACAGTTTTAATTTTAACTTTGGATTCAGGGTCGAGTCCCCGAAAGATATAGGTGGCGAAAATTTTGAGGAACAAGATTAAGATATCATTCTGAATAAATCAGCTGATATAGTTGTCATAAAGCACAATCTTTACTGTAATAGAACATCAATAATCTTTTATTTTAAGAAATACGGTAACATGTCAAGAGGCAAAAGAAAATAAAATACTGTAATTAGAGCAAAATTGGCATAGAAATACCCGTCTAGCCGGATACCATTTTTTTCATATCCGCCCATGACTTTATTAGAGGAAAGTGACAGGTGTAAGCGAACAGATAAAACTGGTTTTCAATAATTATCTACCTCCGGGGTTGATATATTTCGCCTTTACTCAGCAAGGCAAAGACGAGACGGACAAATTTACGTGCTGTAAGTACGAGGGCTCTTTTGTGACGGTGCTTATTAACCTCATTATACTTTTTGTAGTAATACTGGCGATACTCCTCATTGTGTACCCGCAATGAGTTAGCAGCTTCCACCAGATAGTATCTTAGATAATGATTACCACTTTTAGATAATGAGGATTCCTCCGCAGTAAAGGATCCAGATTGATGCTTATTCCAGGTAAGGCCGGCGAAGGAGGCAATCTTGGCTTCATTATCGAACCTGTTGACATCCTGGATTTCTGAGATGATACCAGAAGCAAGAATAGGGCCTATACCATCGACAGTGCTAAGAGTTTGAGGGATGGCTTTCAGCTCTCTTTTGATGGCCTTTTTGGCTTTTTTCATCTGCTGCTGCAGAAAGCGGATATTATCGAAAGTCATGGATAACGTTTGGGTTATAGCCTGATTTACTCTGGGTTTAAGTCGATAGGAATCGCGAGCAGCTTTCTTTAAAGCTTTGCTCACCTCTTCAAGAGAGTAACCTGAAGCCAGTCTGTTGTTGCTGTTATTGTAGGCAAACTCCACCAATTCTTCCATATCGGCTTGGATAATTTCTTCCTGGCTGTATTCTTCCATTAAAGCCATGGAAGCCTTAGAGAAAGTGCCGAAAGGTTCATTGCTGGCAAAGTCTGAGAACTTGAGGAAGATGAGGTTTAAAGCTCTGCTCTTTTCTTTGCTCAGCTGTTCACCCTGTTTGAACCTGAACCGTGTAAGCTGTCTTAAGGCTTTGTAAACAGTTTCAGGAGCGGAAGAGCTTTCCACCCTGCCAAAGCGCAGCCTATCTGCAATAACCCAGGCATCTACCCTGTCATTTTTGGGAAGATCATTGTAGGCACCCTTGAAGTTTTTAACCACCTTGGGATTTAATGTGAATAAAGATAGTTTGTTTTCAGCAGTTAAGTCTTCATGATGCTGCAGGAAATTGAAGAGATGTTCCCAGTATACATTGGTGGCTTCCATACCGATCTGGATATTTTCTATATCGTTTTTGCGGGCGATGTGGATAATGTTTTCGACTAATTTTTTCGCTCCTGGTTTATTGTTATTGACTTTCAAAGAGGTTAGGAGATCATTGCCGTCACTGTCGAGGGCATGAGCAACAAGCGTTTTTTTGGATACATCGATCCCAACGAAGATTTTGTTAATGGCAGTTCACCTCCCTTCTGGGGAAATGAAAAGGTAACAGGGTTTAGTCCCTGAAAAACTGACAGATCGACAGCCTCGCAATTAGAATTCACCGGTCAGCCCTGAGTACAATCCCTGCTAGCTGAAGGGCAGAGAGAGCCGGCCGGGAAACGGAATACGAGTTAGAAGTACAGGTCAGCTTCAGGGTAACATTCTTTTCGAGTAGTCATGCATAAGCATGCTACAGGGGGCTACAAGAAATACCCTGGATACCTTTCTGATATCATTATATCAGGGACTAAACCCAAACTTAAGAAAAAATTTGAGGGGTTGTGAATTGTGGACATGACGCAATGTGGATAATTGGGACAATTAAAAATCGAATTGACCACATTAACACACATTGCTTGGAAAACTAAACTTCAAGTTTACCACATGACCACAATTCCTGCTGCGGCTGCTGCTACTGGATTAGATTGATATGATAGCTGTAGCAGTTTTCTCTAAAAATGTCTATGAGAGAGTATCGCTTTTAACCATATTATACGAAAGGTGTTTTAATATGATTAAGCCACCTATTATTGAATTATTAATAAGATTTTTTTATTTCAAATTGTCAGGAAAAAAATTAATTAAAAAATTTAATTTTACAAAATCTGATAAAAAGGAAAAAACAAAAATTAAAATTACTCAAATTGAAAAATATCTCGTCAAGTTTGGCATAAAAACTGGAGATACTATTATGATCCATAGTTCTTTTTCTAGATTTGATTGTGAGCCTGAAGAATTCATTGAATTTATAAAAGATTATATTGGACCAGAAGGAAACATATTAATGCCAACTCATCCTAAGCTTAAAGAATCCAAAGGCAGTTCTAAATTAATTTATGATATAAAAAATAGCCCTTCAACTGTGGGCTATCTAACCGAGGTGTTTAGAAAAAATGAAGGCGTAAAAAGAAGTAAACACCCCTTCTCATCTGTTGCTTGCTGGGGCAAAAATAAAGATTATTTTTTAAGTGACAACTTGAAAAAAGAAGAGAGTGGACTGCCACCACTGCCACATGGAAAAAATTCTCCTTACTATAAATTATCACGGGTTGAGGGAAAAGTAATAACTATTGGTGTTTCTGCTAAAGGAAGAGCTGCAATAAAACATGTTGCAGAAGATTATATGGATGATAAATTAGTACATAAGAATTTTTATGAATCTTTTGCAATAGATATTTACAAAAATAATGAATTTATAAAAAGCATAAAAGCTAGAAAAGCAAATTTGGATTTGACAAC
>PUKU01000046.1 GCA_003550625.1 Candidatus Aenigmatarchaeota archaeon | reverse complement strand
TGTTCTTTACCGCATCGCTATAGGACATACACTATAACATTGTCGGGTTGGTTTAAAATATCTTTTATCCAACGTCACACGACCAAAGGACAAACAATTTTAAACTAGAATACCAAGGTTTCAACGGTACAACATGGGAATTTACAGAAAAACTTCTACAAAGATGTTCGGCGGTCTCGCTGAAAAACTGGAGGGAGAACTTGATGGCCTGAAAACCGGTCTTCAGAAAAGTGATCTCGGGATACTCTACAGAACCTACACAAGCATGATGCTTCTGACGTCGCTTGTTGTTTTAATATCCAGCTTTTCCTTATCCTTGGCTGTCTATTTTTTACTCATACAGGATACACTGACCCAGTCACTGATAGGTAGCTTCGGAGTGGGTCTTCTAGCCTCCTCCCTGACATTTGTAGCCATGTACTGCTATCCAGCACAGAAGGCCAAATCCCGGGCAAGAAGCATAAAGAACAATCTACCCTTTGCCATAAACCACATGTCAGCAATTGCAAGCTCCAAGGTACCGCCGTACGTAATATTCAAGCTACTGGCAGAGTTCGAGGAGTACGGGGAGGTCTCGAGGGAGGCACAGAAGATAGTAAGGGACGTTGATGTGTTTGGGCACGACATATCGACGGCACTCAAACAGGCTGCAGAGAGGACGCCCTCAAACGAACTACAGGAGTTTCTCAGTAGCCTTGTTTCGGTTGAAGAAACGGGCGGTAACCTCGTAGAGTTCCTGGATGTCCAGTCGGACCAGGCCATGTTTGACTACAAGCAGAAGAGAAAGAGGTACCTCGACACACTGTCAACATACGCTGACTTCTACACTGCAGTGCTTATAGCAGCCCCGTTGTTTATTGTGGCTGTGCTGACCATAATGAGTATGGTAGGAGGTGAGGTCATGGGAATGGACATACAGGATGCGATGGCACTTGGTATATATGTAGCAATTCCTATCATGAATACAGCCTTTATAGCATTCATACATTTCACACAACCCGAGGTGAACTGACATTAACACCGACATAAGTCTAAAGGAGCTAACAAACTGGGTAACAAAGACCAAGGAAAGAGAGGCAGCAGTTCTTGGGTCTATAGTTACGGGTATAATCATACTTGCAGTCAACTTTGTGGTGCTTGTCGATATACCTCTCATGGAACCATACTTTCCTGTTGTAAACATACTCGGTGCCATTGTCGCCATAGGCCCGACTATGCTGATAAAGTACAGGGAATACGAAGACAAGAAGGAGATAGAGAGAAGGTTCCCGGACTTTCTCAGGGATGTTACGGAGGGAACTAAGGCGGGGATGACACTTCCAAAGGCGATAAAGGAAGCTGCCAAAGGAGACTACGGGGCCCTTGATCCGCATGTAAAGAAGATGGCATCACAGATGGACTGGGGGGTCCCATTCGACGAGGTACTCGAAAGGTTTGCGAAACGTACAAAGAGTGCCTCGATGAGAAGAACCATAACAACGATAATAGAAACACACCGCTCTGGTGGGAATGTCTCCGACGTGCTAAAGATTGTTGCAGAGTCTGTAACAGACATGGAAAAGATAAAGAAGGAGAGGAAAAGCCATGTGTACTCACAGATGATAACCGGTTACACCATATACTTCATATTCCTGGGTGTGATGATAGGATTACAGAGATTCCTTATACCAAGCCTCGCGATGGATGCTGGAGCAGACATAGCATTCGATACTGGTGCAGGGCTTCATATGGATGAACTGGCAGTGATATACGAGGATATGTTCCAGAACCTTGTGTTGATACAGGGACTTTTTTCAGGCCTCGCTATAGGAAAGATGTCTGCAGGTTCTGTTATAGCAGGACTTCAGCATGTTCTGGTGCTTATAGTTATAGGTTACACCGCATTCTTTGTATTTATCTGACTGCAGAGGGCAAAATATATAAAAAGGAACACGAAAGCTTAGTTTAGATAGGCATGCCAAAACTGTTCTCAAGAATGAAGAAAGGTATATCACCGTTGATTGCGGCCGTACTTCTTATAGCATTCACGATGACGATAGCTGCAATACTTGCAACTTGGGCACAGACCTTCGGGGAGGAACAGCTGGGAGAGGCAGGAGAAGAAGGAAGGATGGCGATCGACTGTCCCAGGATAAGGTTAAATATAGAAAGGGCATCCTACAACGACGACGACGGTAAGATAGACAATGTAATACTATGGAACAGAGCACCGGAAGAACTCAGTGATATAAGGTTTGTTGTATACGATGACGACGGTCCTGTTATATTCGACGATGTATATTACCGTGACAACGACGATGAAGTTTTCATAGATTCAGGTAGCTTTGCAAGGCTGGAAGCCGAGACCGAAGACAGCATCGACGAAGAGAGCATAGAGAGACTCGAGGTTCATGTACAGCCCCAGCAGTGTCCGGACGTTCAGCCGATAGATAGATGCATAGGAGTTGACAACGAAGGAAACTTCCTATGTTAGATTAGTTTTTGTGT
This sequence comes from Candidatus Aenigmatarchaeota archaeon, assembly GCA_003550625.1. Lineage (GTDB taxonomy): Archaea > Aenigmatarchaeota > Aenigmatarchaeia > PWEA01 > PWEA01 > PWEA01. Next base: position 11,469 of record PUKU01000046.1, on the reverse strand, counting down.
AGAATAGTCATTTTTCTTGCTATCACTTACAACACAACTGAACGTACTTATCACCGGAAAGACAAACTATAAAAGCAGTGAGAAGACAAGTTAAACCACAGGTTTGTGGTAGAATTGAACTTTCCTGAAATGTCTCCGCTTGTGAAGATGTCCGTATTTCTGACAGCAATAATCCTGTCGGCCCTAATCTTGTTTCTTCCCCTAAGCTCTCCTGATTTGCACGAGCACGCTTCCATGGAAATCAACGGCAGTTCAGATCTCGACTCCTACGAAAATTCGGTGGAATCGGGAGGATACACAGAACCTGGTGGAACTCTTGATACAACTCTTGCCGTTGATCCAGGAAGTGGATGTGGTGCAGAAAACTTTGGATTAGAGGAACTGGGAGATTATGGCACAACCAACTATGTAACCACGGGCAACGAAGAAGAGGAGTACGGTATCCATTACAGTGGAGACTACGACTTCTCAGAGGACTGTGGGCTTTCGAGTCTTTTTTCATGTGACTTTGTCGAAGGCAGCGATTGGCCCTGTGGTAAAGACGGTGATTGTAAAAGGGTTTCGGGTAGTTGTTCGGACTGTCCTTCAATAGCAAATGCCGAAATCGTAGGAGACGACTGCACTGACGAGTCATGGTCAGGCAGCTGTGAGTGTCCTGACTATTCGGGTGACTGTCTTCACACACTGGGTTCAGAATGTGAATCCGTAAGCGGTCAGTGTTACTACGAATGTATAGAGGGATATGAGTGGGACGGAGACGAATGTGTCAGAATATATACACAGGAGTTTTCCCTAGACTGTGAAGCCGAAGGCACAGCTTCATGTGACGCCGAGGACTGTGACTTCGATTCGGGTGGAACATGTGACGAAGATTTCTCGGACTGTGGAACAAGCTGTCCGGATCCGGATGATGAAAAAGCCGAGCTTGTGGGAGACGACTGTTCGGGTGGTGGAAGCGGATACTGTAGCTGTGAAAAACCCCAAGATGGTGAAGGTTATTTCTGTCACTACAATGATCTTGAGTGTACGGCATATGATACATGCGACTACGAATGTGCACACGGATATGTATGGGATCCGGACAATGAGGAATGTATCGAGGCAGAGCTTGAAGAGTACGCCGTCGAGGTTAGAAGATCGATGCACTCTGATGATTATGCAAGCGGGGAGGTAAGATTTGAAGACGGTGACTATGAAACACTTCCCACGTCGAGGAACTACGTAGACGGGGAGCCCGCCACAGTCGAAGCCGAGCCACACGACCATTCTACATTCGACTACTGGAACACGGACCCGTGTGACGGTAGCACAGACCCGGTCTGTGAGTTTGAAGTGACTTCGGACGAAACACTATACGCGGTCTGGAAGCTCGAGGAGTACACTCTCGAGTACGAGGCCGATACTGGAGGCCATATAGATGGGGAAACAGAACAGACGATCAAGCACGGCGAAGACGGTGATGAGGTAACTGCAGTACCTGACGGAGGATACGAGTTCCATGAGTGGTCCGACGGTTATTCTAATCCAAGTAGACAGGAAACCAATGTTATAGAAAGCCAGAGCTACACTGCCTTTTTCCTCGAACAGGGTGAACTTGAAACGGACAGCATATCAGGCGACGAGATCCTTTACGTAAACGAAGATGGGCAGTGGACCGGACAGTGGACATACAGTGGCGAAACGGAGGCAGATGCAACACTTGGTATCGAGTCCAACGATACTTCGATAAGCTGCAGCGAAGAGGTATCAACAGATGAGGACGAAACGTTGACCTGCGAAGGATCATTTGACACACCCGGAACCTACATATTAGAAGCTAGCTGCTCTGGAGACTGTTCAGGATCCGAAACCATGGAAGTGGAAGTTCCGGAGGAGGAGCCGGTGGTGGATACAGTAGAGGCCACTGGCATTGGACAGACCGAAGCTACCTTGGTTGGTGAACTTGTAGATATGGGTACTGCGGACGAGGTTGATGTTTACTTCGAATACAACGGTACGGAAACTGATCCCGAGACAATGGTGGAAACTGGGATATTTGAACACGGTGTAGATGATCTTGAACCCGGGACCGAGTATGACTTCAGGGCCGTGGCCGATGGTGATGGAGTTGGTGAAGGAGACTGGGAAAGTTTTGAAACCGTGTTCCAGTACATATATGACTGGTACGACCTGGATGCAGTCAGAGAGTATATGGAAGGCGACTACTATCTGGAGGAAGATTTGAACAACGAAACCGACGGATACGAGGAATACACAATGGAGTACATCACATCACCACAAAGCAGCCTTGTGATATATGACCCCGGACACGTTACCGGAGAGCAGTACATTTACGAGGACCAGGACCAATACGCAGCTATTGTGAAAGATGAAGGACAGGGAACATATATGAAGTGGGATATGGAGGAAGTGGAAGAAAGAGAGTTAGAATTCTTGCACGAAACAACACATGATGGTGCCTTTATCTCAAGAATACAGGTCAGCACCGACGGAGTCGAATGGAATGATATAGATGTAACTTCGGGTGAGGTTTCAGAAGGAAAGTGGACTGGAGAGTTCAGATACCTGAGGTGGTACGGAAACCAAGAAGCCGCTTCAGATGGTAACCTCAGACTATACTATCTTCAGGCTACTGAAAAAGAGGCCTTCGGAGATACATGGAAACCAATAGGCGGTTACGATAACCAAAACGACTTTCTCGGTAGCTTCGACGGACAGGGACACGAGATAATGGATCTACAAATCAATAGGTCCGGTGGAAACAAAGTTGGACTTTTTGGAAGATCAGGTGGTTCTATAAAAAACATCAGCATATCAAACGCAAACGTGATAGGAGAACATGAGGTCGGTATAGCTGCAGGAGTCTCTTCTGGACAACTTTCAGATGTACACGTCCATGGAGAAGTAAGCGGCGAAAACAGGGCAGGTGGAATCACAGGAACGCTAAAAGGAACAGTAAACAGATCGTCATCATACGTAGATGTTGAAGGAACGGACAATCATATAGGTGGGCTTGTGGGTTATTCGGATCAGATGACTAGAATAGATAAATCATATGCTATAGGTGTTGTAACAGGTAACAACAAGATAGGTGGGGTTGTGGGATCCATGAAACTTGGATCTTCTGCAGAAAACTCATACACAACTGCAGATGTTTCAGGAGGAGAAAGAGTCGGTGGATTTGTAGGATACTTAGAAGGACCTTTAGAAAACGTATACGCAGTAGGATCGGTGGACGGTGAAAACATGACAGGTGGGCTTGTAGGGGAAAACGACGGGACGATCACCGACGCCTACTGGGATATTATAACTACGGGCCAAGAAGAAGGTGTGGGATATGGAAGTGATGATGGGGGACATGGAGAGTACACATACAATATGACCCTAGAGGAAACATTTCCATGGGACTTTGAACAAAAATGGGGCATCAACGAAGAAGAAACTTATCCCTACTTACAGTGGCAGAGGGAGGAAACCTACCCATATCCGGAGAAACAGGAGCTGATCATAAACGTTGAACCCACGGAAGGAGGTTACGTTTCGCCCCTAGGTGAAGGCACCCACTATCTTCTTGGAGATGTTGTTGAGCTGAACGGGACGCCAGAGGACGGATGGTTTTTCGATAGTTGGTCCGGTGATAAAGAAAGTGAACAAGATGAAATCACCTTCCTTCTGGACAGCAACATGACACTAACCGCAAACTTTAATCCCAGTTTGACTGTAGCCATAGAGGGACAGGGACTGGTTGAAGTAGGTGATCCCGTGGAAGATACTGTATCAGACGAACAAACCTTCGAAGTCGGATACGGTGAAGATGTGAATTTAGAGGCATTTGCAGAAAGCAGCTGGATATTCGAGGAATGGTCTGGTGACAAGGTTGGTGAAGATAGTGAAATATCAGTAACCATGGACGATAAGAAAAGTATAGTAGCGTGGTTCCGGGAAAAGCCGACCGTTCGCACTGAAGCTGCAGAGACGGTAGACGATAACACCATACGCCTCCATGGCGAACTGATCAGTACAGGAGATGTAGAGGAGATTCACGTCTACTTCCAGTATATGGAAACGGGGGAGAATGAATGGACTGAAACCACAACACACACACTCGAAGGTCCAGGGGAGTTCGATGAAGAGATCACGGACCTCAAAAACTACACCGAATACATATTCAGGGCTGTTGCGGATGGACACGGAACAGGTTACGGCAAAAATCTAACCTTTATGCTTGTCCAGGGACTCTATGTAAAAGGAAGTATCATGGACTGGACTACGGCTGACCTGGAGGGTAACGTGGATATTGAAGTCAGGGTCGTCCGTGAAGGGATGGAGGACTGGGTCAGAGAAACAAAGGCCAACCAAGAAGGTAGCTTCAACGCCACCTTCAAGGAGGCCGAAGATATAGAAAGAGGCAAGGTACATACACTCAGGGTCAGCACAGAAGGAGAAGAAAGCTACGTCGAAAGGGATATAGTGATCCATTAACAGGTAAAGATAAGATGTTTGATCAGAAAAAGGGCATGTCGGACTACTTTTCCCATGTAATAGCACTGGCAATAGCCTTTCTCATCCTAGCGCTCATAGCAACCTCCGTGCACGATTACTACATAGATATCACCGTAGAGTCCCAAAGGGCAGAGGCAGTTTCGATATCAGAATATATAGGAAAGGGAATAATGGACATGTACTCCGAATACAGGGGCTCGGAGAAGATGTACCAGGAAGAAGAGTCCATGATCCTCGCATCCACCGAGATAAAGGTACCGGACAACATAGCAGGAAGGAGTTACAATATAAGACTAAACTCCTCCGCAGAACACTGGATAGACGTCGACCTTGAGCCACATCATGATATCGATATAGTTGGTTCAAGGAGACCCACTGCAGGTGTAATAGTCGAAATATCCGGATTTCCGCAAAATACACATGTGCACCACATCTACAACATCGAACTGGAGCTAGAAGGAAATGCCCACAACCCGGAAAGGATAAGACTGGAATATATAAGAGAAGTCGAAGAAGGGGAACCGATCGACAGAGTTAAGATGACCGGACTATAACCTTGAAAATTATTTATTATGAGGTATCACAACTATGCGTATGGTCCATAAAGGCATAAACCAGATAGACTTTGCTGTTGCAGTCGGTTTAGTGATTGTAGTATTCGCCTTTACACTGTCACACGTCTCTGGCTACTACTCGGCCCCTCGTCAGGCCATAGATAGCGCAGAACTCAGAACCCAGGCTATAGGACTATGGGACACTGTATTCTCCCAGGAGGGAGTACCTTCAAACTGGCACTGGAAGGGCAGGACCACGAGACCGAGTACAGGTGGAAATATATGGAAGGTCCCGATACACATAGAACCTGACGAAGCCGTGAGCGGTGACCATGTTCTCTCAGTAACCATCGAACCAGGAGAAACAGATGGAGTCCCCCATGCATGGACCGAATCAGTTGTAGTTTACGAGGAAGGGAGCGCACTACAGCACAACATAGAAAACGAGGTTGAGGACAACGGCTTTCTTGAGAAGTTCGACCTCGTATTTGAACTGAGTATCGATGAAGGAGAAAGTAAAAACATAGAAGTGTACTACTCACAGGACAACACGACCAGTGTAGAATACGATGAAGGAATCGGAGACCCCGAGGACGTGCCTGCTAACATAACAATATTTTCGGAGGTGGAAAGGGATTCCGTTCTAAGGTACAAGGCGCAGATGGTTGAGGATATGTTCATCGAAGATCTGAGAGAAAAGTACAGTTTCGATGGAGGTTTTAACATATCCTTCGAAACCGGACTGGTGGAGTTTTCCCAGGGAGAGCCTATACCTCCGAACACGGACGTTGAGATCTATTCCAGGAGTACACTTGTACAGGACAAAAACGGTAGCATAGAAAAAATCGAACCGAGGGTTGCGGTGTGGTAATCCACAAGAACGAAAAGGGAGGTCTTTTCACCATGGAGGCCTTCATAGCAGCCATGGTTGTTCTTATAGCCGTGGCATTTTTCTACTCTGATCCAGTTGATCTACCGTCCTTCCAGGAAGATGAGATCAACAGGAGACTCGAGGACTGCCTGTGGTACCTGGAAATACATTCAAAGCTGGACGGTGTTGAGGAGGCTGGTCCACTGGAAGATGAGTTCGGAGACTGTGTTCCAGGAGGAATGGGTTATAGGTTGATAATCTGTGACAACGGATGCGATGAAAGAGATGGTATACCCGAAGACAGACCCGTAGCAAGCTCAGGATACTTCGTCGCTTCATCTGAAGGACCTTCTGAGATCGTAGCATACGGGTGGAATAAATGAATGAACAAATAAAACTCGGGTCCAAGGGACAGGTAATAGTAATAATCGGGGTAATACTGGCCCTTGGAATCTCGATAATAAGTATAACAGCGGACTTTGAAACAGCCCTCCAGCGGAGAACACTCACGACAGGTATAGAAGGAACAAGGATTCTTACAAGCATCGACAGAGGGATTATGGAAACCTACCAAACTGCTGCCTCTTCGGAGGCCAGCTACCAAAACATAGCAGAAAGAACTACGGAGTTCTTGGAGTTCACAAGAGGAAGATCCCGCGGTAGAGAGATGAACTACATCTTGTCCCTAACAGTACATCACAACGAAACCATGTTAAAGTCCGGAGTAATTAACCTGATGGGGAGAACAATGACGGATGTTGAAATAAACGGCAGTGTATGTGATTCTAACCTGGGACACGGCGACAGTTGCCTTGTAGAAATTGATGGTGTCGAAGATGATTACACTGTAGAGTTATCATACTCAGACCCGGAGAAGGATATCGATTACACCAGAACGTACGGCGGTCCGTTGGGTGAGGGTGGAAACCACAGCTCGGTCTTTTATCGCATAGAGCTTGATTTAGGCACTACAGAACTCACAAGGGAAAACACAGCATGGTCGAAACAGATACAGTAGATCAGTTCGAAACAATTTAATATAAGCGAAAATTAAGATACAGTATGAGCAAGGGATTATCTCCTCTTCTAGGTGCACTCCTACTGGTAGGCATAGTCGTAGCCGTAACCGCAATGGTAGGTCCTGTCATACTCGACTTCGCAGAAGAACAGACAGAAACGGCTACAGATAAGTCATTGGAAAAGGCAGACTGCACGAGAGCTGGAATATCCGTAAAGAAGGTCAACTGCACAGACGGAATAGAGCTGGAGGTCATGAACACAGGTTTCCAGGAACTCACGGACTTCCGTCTTCAGGTCCTACACGGAGGAAGCTACCACACATACACCTTCCACGGAAGCGAAGAAATACTGCCTCCGGATGGATCCAGAAGGTTTGTGAATGAATCATTTGAACACGGTGGAGCAGAGGAAGGCAGATTTTTCTCTGAAACATGTCCAGCTGCAACAAGGAGGATTTTAGACGAGGACGAACTTTCCTGTTAGAACCAACAGTATCCGGCGAGACAATGGTAAAATGTTAAAAAAGAAAAAGGGCATAAACCCCATACTATCAGCAGTTTTTGTCCTAGTTATATCAATGGTAGGTGTCGGGATAGTACTGAACATAGGCATGCCTGCACTCGAAAGAAGCAGGGAGAACATGGTTTTTGACGAGGCCCGTGGAAATCTAGATCTCATCGAAAGTACAATTGAAACCGTTCGCCTGGGCGATGAAGGTGTTTCAAGAACGATAACCCTGGGCGTGACGGACGGTAAATACTCCATAAACGAAGAGGACAACACAGTTAACTTTGAATATGAAATGGATACACAGTTCCTTCCATCTGCACTGTGCCGAAATGATAACGGCATATTGACAAGGACATTCGGTGATGGAAGGGTTCTTGATCTGAGGTTCAGAGAAGGTAGTGGTAACACCACAGCAGACTGCAGCCGGTACGAAAACCACGGACTATTCGTAAACGATACGGAATGGACCGAGGACATATACGGAAACGTGGTTTCATTCTGTGGTGAAGGTAGCCACATAAACGTCGGGAGCGACGAGTCACTCCACCAGGAGGAGTTCACAGTATCAGCTTTTGTGAAGCCAGGGGTAGATGATTTTGATGGCTACCAGGCCATAGTATCTTCAGAATCAAACTACGGTCTGATGTTAACTTCGGAAGAAGGTGATTTATATGTCTCGGGTGGATACGAAAAGAGCGGTGATATTGGTATAGGATCCTCTGTAGTAGAGATAGTTTCCGAGTCAACTGTAGATCCAAACAAGTGGACACACATAGCCATGAAGCTGGACCTGTCAAGGGAAGAACTGGCTATATTCATAGACGGTGAAAAGGATGCTACAAAAAGTGCCAGTGAGGCACCGGAGATGGACACAGGAAACAGGACAGTAGGCTGGGTCCCAGAATCAATACGTGACCTTGACTACTACCCGTTCGACGGTCTGATGAGCGATGTCCGTATTTACAACCACGCACTGGAAGAATCCGAAATAGAAGAAATATCGAGAAGAGGAAATGTCGGTGAAGTTAAAGAGGTCAAAATAAAAATATCAACGAAAAATACAAACATAACGGAACCACTTGAACTAACCAGAGGTACACACAACCTACTGGTGAGAAATCTGGGCTACGAAGACGGGTTCAACATAGAAATAAAAAGAATCTAATCATACCAGCTAATATCCGCCTACAACCCACTCGTCGCGCCAGTCCTTTTCAACCGTGACCTCAAAGTTGGGACAGTACTTGTTACGGACCTGTATCATGCTCGGATCATCGACTGTCTCGTTGACTAGAATTTCCTTGGTGGTCAAGGCCTCGATGACATCTGGTTCTGGGTTCATGTCATTCTCTACGGATCCATCGTCGTCGTATGTAATGATCCTCAGTCCCCTAACCGGAAAGCTGTTCCTACTCGTAAGAAGAAATGTCAGATCGTCGTTCATGTTTATAGAATCCTCACGTATCTCCATACTCATCTCAGTGCAGTCGAGCGTACGCTCGGCGTCCTCTCTCGCCTTATGCTCTCTTTCGCCTACAAAGTCGCCGAGAAATCCACTTATGACTACTGCCAGGCTCATTACCAGGGCTACAAGCACAACCATAGCAATAAGTGGAGATAAACCCTTATCTTTCATTTAGATCAACCTGTAAAAGCTGCCTTACTGTGTGATATCGTCTTCGTGAACTGTGTGCTCCGTCATTACACCAGTACAGTCAAGGGAAACTATCTCGATCACATCGTCGTCCTGGATATTTTCAACATCCTCGGAGTCGATCACATGTTCTGTGAGATCCACTGTAACGGTCATTCCCTCTTCTATGGGCCCATCGTCAAATGGCTCCGGACTTTCTTCTTCATCGGGGTCCCACTCAAGGGAACCTGCGTAGACGGCGTCGCTGTAGATATTTATCGTTACTCCGTTCATGTGGGATCCTATACTCCGGAAGGAAAGGGTAGCGTTATTATCTCCGTTAATCTCTGCACTGAAATCGGTTATCTCCATCCTCATCATACCACACTGAACAGGTGCAGCTCCTTCGATATCCTCGCCCCAGTCTACTGCTATATCAGTGAAGAAAGTAGCCACCACACTAGCTACTGCAACTACAAAGGCTATGAGTATCACGGCAGCAATAAGCGGTGAAATACCTTTTTTCATGACTACCATAAAAAACATTTACATTTACAGTTTATAAAGATAATGTCATCCGTCCTCTTCGGTGCCTGAAACTGAGGATTCGGTCTTTTTATTCTCCTTCGATCCGTCCAATCTATCGGCGACCGAAGATTCAGTATCCAAAGATGACGACGGACTTATGTAAACTTTCTTGTCTATATCCCTCTTTTCCAGTGTCTTCTTGGGATTTCTGAGATATTCAGATATAATACGGGAAACGTCCTTCCAGTCCATGACACTGTTATCTTTGAGCCACTCAAGAAGTGCTTTTCTTGTTTCTACCTCATTCTTAACATCATCTACATCAAGACCTTTGTCCCTGGCTATCTTTGTCAAGACATAGTCGGAGTTTTCACGAAACACAAACCTATCCTCTCCAGGAAGCCACGAGAATATTTCGTTTGTATTGGCCTCTCCCGTCTCCTTCTCTACGTTGGTTACCTCCACCAGGTTTTTTACCCTCCTTGCTGACTCACTGACACCCTTGGCATGTATCATATTCACAACCAGGTCCAGTGTCTCCACGAGACTCGGTGGAAGTTCTATAGGCGGTGACTGTAGCCTCTTTATGACCGTATCGACACCGCCTGCATGCATAGTTGATATTGCAGGATGTCCACTGGACATACCCTGAAACATAACGTAGGCCTCTTCACCACGTACCTCACCTACTATAACATAGTCCGGATTCTGTCTGAAAGAAGCCCTGAGAAGGTCGTACATATCGACCTCACCGTAGCTCTTTTCGTCCCTTGTGGACATTCCAAACCCTGTTCGAACCTGGGAAGGTATCCAGTTTTCATGTGGAAGATTAAGCTCCCGTGTGTCCTCTATGGAAACTATCTTATCTTGCTCCGGTATGAAGAGTGAGACTGCATTGAGAAATGAAGTTTTACCCGAAGCCACACCTCCACATATGAGAACCGAAACTCCGTTCTCTATACATAACCAGAGGTATGCCAGTAGTTCCGGATTGGCAGTTCCGAGGTCTATCATCTCCGTCGGTGAAAACGGTTCCTCGGTGAACTTTCTTACTGAAAAGTTCGGTCCCTTGGTCGAAACGTCCTCAGAATAGGTTGCCTGGACCCTGGAACCGTCGGGAAGGCTACCATCGAGAAGGGGCTCGGCGTATGAAACGTACCTACCACACCTCTCCGCGAGTTTAACAATGAACTCCTTGAGCTCGCTCTCCTCCTCGAAGACTATATTGGTCTTGAGAGAACCGAACTTCTTGTGTATTATATACAGTGGTGTCCCTGTGCCATCGCATCCTATGTCCTCTATATAGGGATCATGCATCAGAGGCTCTATTCTGTTCAGTCCTATGAAGTTCCTGTATATGTAGTACATTACCTTTGTGAACTCGGACTTTGACAGGTGTATATCCAGCTCCTCGAGTATCTTCTTTATCTTATCCTCCAGATAGTCCATTGCCTCTTCTTCCGTCTTAACCGTAGAGAGCTTGACATCGACCAACTCTATAAGAGCATCGGTAACCTCCTCGTAGACCTTCTCCTCTTCTTCGTTTAGCTTCGGCTCCATGACCCTGTATATCAGCTCACTTTCAACATCGCTCCACCTAACAGATGCATATGCAAATGGCTGAAGTAAGGGATACTGTACATCCAGGTCCTCGGCATCCTCGGCCTCGGGAAGAACAAGAAGATGCTTCGGTTCACTGACATAGAAGTTTCCCAGACTCTTCTCAAGCTCCTTCGGACCTTTCTTCCTATCCTTCAGCTTCTCTCTTAGCGCACCACGCCTGGGCTTCAGCTTTCTTCCTAGATCGAAAAACTTCTTTTTCAGACCTATTGAAATCACCCTTGTCCCTT
>PUKU01000095.1 GCA_003550625.1 Candidatus Aenigmatarchaeota archaeon | reverse complement strand
TTTAATGTTAAGGTTAGATTAATATAAGTGGTAGCATGGATTTCGCCAGAGTTTTAGTGGTTTCAATCGTTCTCTTCGGAGTTTTGCTTGTTGTATTCGGAGGAGAGTTCGAGATAGATCCGGATCCCGTGGAGCCGGATCCCAATGACTATAGGTTCCGACCAGTGGAGCCAGAGGACGCATTTTTCGTAGGCACCGTTGAGGATACGGACTTTGTGCACAGGATATTAACGAGAACGCCGTTTGGAGTTTCCTTCGAGGAAAGAGAAAGGCTTATCGCAGATCTGGACGATGTAGATGTCAGAAGAGGCTTGTTTAGAAACCAGCCACACTACCTGGAGTTTAATCTGACCTCGGATGAGATAGATTCCATACGCTCTATGGACGTGGAGTTCGATGTCGCCGAGACCAATGAGTTAAACAGTTTGAACATGTACTTTAATGATGAAAGATTTTTCTCCGGCTACCCCGAGGCAGGGCGGTCTTACTCTGCGGAACTCGATACAAATCTAGTGGAGGGTAATAATGTTATAGAGATATCTGCCGACTCATCTGGGTGGAGATTCTGGGCTCCGACTGTCTACATGCTCAACAACTTCAGGGTTAGGTCCGAAGTTCTGGAGGAAAGGGAAAGAGAGTTTACGTTTGAACTGGATAAACAGCAGGCCGAAGACTTTAGGATGGGAAGACTGGTACTCCGACCCGAGAAGTTTGTACCCGAAGAGCCTATTGTCGTGGAGGTAAACGACCAGGAGGTATTTAGGGAAAGGGTCAGCAGAGACGACACCTCACTCTGGATAGAGTTCGATGATGTTGATGTACACCAGGGTGAAAACAGCCTGAGGATATTTACATACGAGGGTGGGTCATACGGATTCCGTGGGGCGAGTATGGTGGTATTTTGGTACAGTACAGAGGTAGTTAGACCCGTTAAGTATCTGGATGTGAGCCGATCCGACTACAGAAGGCTTCCCGGAAAGATGACCTTCCATGTCGATGGCATCGAAGGTATGCCAGAGTACCTGAGCCTCAGGATGACGACTGCCGACGATGAGAAAAGGGAGCTTATGATAGAAAAACCGTTGAAGGAAGGCGAGACAGTTTCTATAGATATAACCCGTGACGACCTGGCAGTTGGTGAGAACAGGTTGGAGTTCATAGTCGGGGGTGAAGGAGGCTACTACCTATCGGACTTCCAGGTCAGGTACTGAACTTTTAGTTTATTTTTTTAACTACTTGTAGAGCCGTTTATTTTATATTTATTACTAAATTGTAGTTAAAAAACATAAGATTTAAATACTTTCAAGATAAAGTTTAATTTGGGGTGAAATGAATGTCTAATGAAAAAGGTCCTCTTGCGGAAATTGGTTTCGATAAGATAAAAAAGAAGATTGGTTACTGGGACGCCATGGATACAGGAGAAACCATTGATGATGTAATAAATGGTACTAGACCGCTTGCAGGAGAAGGTGATATAATAGACGCCGAGAAATCTCTTTATAGTGACAAAAATCAGGCGGGTATCAACAAACCGAGATCAAGTATAACGAGGAAAATTCTTGGGATTGTTCCAGTAGAAGACGATATCAAGGAAAAGAAGAAGAGCATGGGATATGATCCAGAAAAGCCGATGCAAGATCAGGTTAGACGCGAGAGCTATGATGAATGGGCCGAGAGGCGAAAAAATGAACTCAAGGATGAGATGTCAGGCGGCGATTCAATAATTGAAAAGAAGCTGGATCAGATGCATCAAGAAAAGATTGAATCGATAGAAAACAAGGAAGATAGGGCCGTGGACGAGTACTTTAGCGGCATTAACAGCGCTAAGTTCAAAAGAAAGGACGAGTACAAGCCTTAGAAACAAAGGTTGAAAAAAACTATTAGCAGGTAGCCTGTGCAATGTTCAATATGCTGTGTTCATAGAGGATGGCTATCTTATTATCTTTTCACCACAATACACACACACTTTCCAGTTTTCATCACATAGTCTATTGCATCTAGGACATGGCCTCTTTCTTTGGTATTTTTTACGTACTTTCTCTGCCTTTCTTATGGTTTCGACGCCGGTGAGATAAACTTTGTAAATTTCATCGACCCTATAGAACACATCGTGGCTCTGTTCTTTGCTGAGAAAACGACCTAAATCCATTTCAGAGCTATTCTCCATTCTTTTCCATTTTATTCTGAAATCTTTCCAAAAGGTACGTGCTCCCATATCCATTACATCTCTGAGATTAGCATTTGTGATAGCAATATAAGCTGCCATGGCTACAAAACCTATGGTGTAAATAGCTCTACTTTGGAATGTTCCTTGTTTTTCTTTTTGACCAATTAAAATATCTATGAACTTTTTAAGTATTTGATTGTATTCACTGAGCCTATCTGGTGTCATCCCATCGTCAACTTCTTCTAACAGCATATCGATTACTTCTTCTGTGTTAGATAATGCAGTGTTTAGTGATTCTACGTCTTTTTCAAAGCCCTTTCTTAGGTCTTTGTTCATTAATCGCGATGCTTTGGACATATTTAAGTTTTCTATACCCTTTTCCTGTAGTACTGATATCCCTTCTTTGTATGCATTTTCCCAAAAACTTGTGTACGAATAACGAAGATTCTTAATTAGGTATCCCATATCTGCAATGTTTTTTTCAGCGCTGTTCATCATGTTTCTTCTTCTGCTGTCGTTTTTCAGTATGCTCTCAGCTTCTATACCTTCATGTTCATTTTCTGCGTGTTCCATGAAATCATCATAAAATGCAAATTCCTCGCCGCAGTAGTAGCATCTATAGGTATCTCCGAATCTTGATGCTGTTCTTGCTGCAGTCCTGTCCTTTTCAAACTCCTTGACTTTTGTCACAAGATGTGATATTTCATGTATTATTATTTCTGCTGGCTCTCCTGCTTTACCAGCCAAGTTTTTTTCATCCGATTCAATGATTTCTTGGTCGGTTGTATTATAGAACAAATCCGCCTTGCGTCTTTCGCCCCGAGAAATTTCCTTTGCATGTTTTGTTAGTACATGTGAGCCCTGACCACCGCCCGTAGAAGATGCTCCTGGTGATTTATATGCTGGTTCTATGTTTATTTCTTCTAGACCTCTTTTTC
>PUKU01000007.1 GCA_003550625.1 Candidatus Aenigmatarchaeota archaeon | reverse complement strand
TGTCATTGGGCTTTTTATACTGATGTAACAATATTTTTAAATTATAAATAATAAAAGGAGAGTGTGTTATTTTAACACTAAAGGGGATCTATGTCAAAAATTAAATTTTACTCATATTTACTAAATAAAGAAGGACAGGCAATACCGGGAGCTGATATAACTATCTGTCTTGCAGAGACAGATGATCCAGCAATGATATATTTAGGTGAGACTAGTAATACACCAAATACAGATGACCCGCAATTAATAACAAACCAAGATGGTTATTTTGAGTTTTGATTAGGGGATTCAAGTGACCCTAATGGATATTCAGCATTTCAAAAATTTAAAATTAAGTGAAGTAAAAGCGGCGTTACATCAGGATATAATGATTATATATCAATATTATCATGGATCGCTGCTGTTGATGTGACTGATGATGATGAGTTTAGGGATAAAGGTGTAAGTAATCTATTAGCCAAGGGATGACAAGACCATAAAGAGGCATTATTCAATGAAGTTCATGGATTAGAGCCGGTTGATAAAACAGATGATGATGAAATCAAGAATAAATTAGTAAGTAATCTGGATGCTCAAACATGAGAAGACACAAAATGAATAAAATGAGAATATATAACTAGTGAAAATAATAATATTGCTGGGTATAGTGGATATATTATTGATGCAAGTGAAAATGATGTTAATATTTGATTGCCAGAAAATCCTGTGGTTGGTATGCCTGTTGGATTTGCCACAATAAATGTAAATAATACCATTATAATCAATAGAAATGGAAAACTAATATTTGGCGATGAGAATAATTTATATCTAGATCTTGATACTTCAGGATTAACAATGGTTTATACCGGCGAAGATTACGGATGAACAATCGTTAGTGAAATTTCTGGTATATCCCCATTAGACGGAGATACTATAGAAATCAGCTACTTACCTGATAATTATGTTAGGGATGGTTCAATTCCCGAAGCCGAATCGGAAATTAGTCTATCTGCTCATTTAAAGGGAATGGATGATAAAATCGGTGAATATTTATCATCAAAAAAAGAATTTAGTATAAATATTGTGGATTGAACGGTAGAATCGGGATTATATATGTATCAAATTGATCATAATATGAATGACCATTTTCCAAATGTAACAACATGAAATACTGACACAAAAATGGTAGAAAAAATGGCAGATATATATTCTGTTAATGAAAATAGTATAAAATTATATGTTGATAGCCAAGTTGCTCTACGCGTAAAAATTAGTATATAAGGGATATATTTATGAAGATAATCAATGACAATGAAAAAATTGAAGCTCCATTAAATTTTGTTAATAGATTTGTTGAAATAAACCATCAATGATATGAATTAGTATCATTGCACATTGATATTGTATCTGAAAGAATATCAATAGTTGTAAATACTGGCCATTTTGAAGATAAACAATTCATTATTGATAAGAAACATAAAGGATTGATACAAAATCAATCCGAATCGACAATTATTATGGAAGAAAATTTAGTAGTAGAAGATCAAAAAATAAAAACATCCAAAAGGGTTCATAATTATAGAGAAATGAAAATATCCAATTCTGATAATGAAGTATTTAATAAAATAACTCCTGTGGATGATTATACATTTATTATTAATAAATCAAATAATAAAAATGTAAAAGTTAGATATAAAGCAAAAACTGAAGTATTGAATGATTATAATCTGTTTATGCAAGAAATGTGTACCAGAAATACCCTTACCAATAATATATTGGGATGCATAAAAAGATTGTTTTATAAGGGAACAATTAAATGAAGTTAAGTGAACTGTACGTATCGTATCATAGTGGGATATTTTGGCAAAGACCAGTAATAAGTAAAAGTTATAATGATCCTACATCACTAACATTAAATATAAATGATAGATATATTGTTGGCCCAAATCCGATAAATGATTGGGAAGCCAAAGAAAACTATTATGCTCAATGGACAGATGATGGATGGATGTTTATAAACCCCATTCATAGTCATGCGTCATTAGTTGAAGACGAAAATATTATCTATATTTATAGTTATGATGAATGAGTAGATATAGGGAGAATGTGAACCACGGACGAGGAAATAATGGATGCCGTGGGGGATTCATTAGACGATGGAACAATTAATAGAATAATATTTGATTACGATTCTGTTGATAAAAAAATATCAGCAAATTTTAATGATAATGAAATAAACCATAATTTATTATATAATTATTTTTCAAAGGAACATATTGATTGAACACTTACAAATGAGTATAATATTCATGTTGATAATATCCCAAATGAAATATTTTCTGATATTGAGGGAAGTATAGACCATAATGAATTAAATAATTATGTGGCAAATGAGCATATAGACTGAACAATAAGTGATTTATCAAATATTCATGATGATAATATAACAAGTGAGAGTGTTACACAACATCAGGGTAGTATAGACCATAATGCATTAGATAATTATGTGGCAGATGAACATATTGATTGGCAAACAAATCAACAATTAGGGACAAACATTCATCCTAATAATTTAACTGCAGACGCAATTACTCAATTTGAGGATGAAATAGATCATAATAATTTATTTAATTATGCAGAAGATGAACATATTGATTGAACAATAGAACAAGTGGATAAAGATATCCATGCAGAAAACGTATCTGTTGATGTAGTGACTCAATTTGAGGATGAAATAGATCATAATAATTTATTTAATTATGTAGAAAATGAACATATTGATTGAACAATAGAAGATTTGGCTGATATTCATCATAATAATATTACATCTTTATCAGTAACACAACATGAAGGAAATATAAATCATAATAATTTATTCAATTATAGTAGTGATAAGCACATAGATTGGTCTATTAATGATGCAAAAAATATTGACGATGGAAACATAACAAGCACTAGTGTGACACAACATCAAGGGAGTATAGATCATGATGAATTAACGAATTATGTTAAATATGAGCACGTTGATTGATCTGCTACCAGTTTATTAGATATTCATGATGATAATATTGCATTATCAAGTATTACACAGCATACAAGTGGTATAGACCATAATGTATTAGATAATTATGTGGC
>PUKU01000076.1 GCA_003550625.1 Candidatus Aenigmatarchaeota archaeon | reverse complement strand
GAGACTGCTGAGGTAGATGTGAGTAATAAAGAATGGGATGTTGTGAGAGATCTGGAGGTCGGTGAAGAAGTAGCCATGGAAGGTAAGAATCCTGAGCAGAGGATGTTGTTACAGGAATACAGAGAAGGTGTTCATACCTACGGCTTTTATGCTCCTGTGACGTGCGTTGGATCAACAAGAGAGGACAATGAAGACACAGAAACACCTCTGGATAAGATGTGTAGGATGTACTGCGAAGATCAGGAGGAAGTATTCGTTGATGCTTCGTGCATGGAAACCATGAGAGGCCAGTACGAAAGACTCGGTGAAGAGTACCGTCACGAGGATATGAATCTATGTCCAAGAACAGATGAAAAGCCGTACTGTATCTGTGAAGGTCAGATTCACTTCCAGTGGGAAATATCTTAAAAAAACCAGGCTGCAGAATAAAAACGAGGTCGATGAAAAATGAATAGAAGCATGCAGGACATGGTATGGGTAGTAATTGGAATTGCCATGTCCATACTTGCAATATTTTTTCTCATGAGCCAATATCTGGAAGTATTCTAGTGGTACTATGAAACAAATGAAAAGCAAAAAGGGAGCGATGGTCAAGGTCATCTTTGTATTAATAGTTGCACTCGTGGGAGGTCTGATAGCCTTCACTGCAATGGGAATGGTGACGGGAGCCTTTGAGGAAACGGAAAACATAGGCTGTGACATGTTCTGTGAGATGCATGCAGAGCCAGAAGGATACGGAACAATACACAGGATACCCACGATAACCTTTGTTGGTGCGGCTATATATTTAGGAGGATTTGGTACGGCAGGAAGTGCATTTTTCGGTGGATTATCAGGAGGTATCATTGGTGGCGCAGGCCCCAGCTGGTCGGAGATATTCTGGGACGATATGAGAGAACTCCGTCAGAATATGGTAGACCCGGAGAGCATGGGATGCTACTGTGATGTCGAAGAGACTCGGGGTAGGTATATACATGTACAAGGAGACACAGACAGAATAGACGAATTCCACTTGACGGATGACAATCCTCCGGTCCACCTCCGGAAGAGGGTAGACGTATTTGACCACAGAGGAGCTGCGGACAGCTGCATCAGTATCTTTGAGGAGGACGGCCAAGAGTTTGATCCTCCTGTTCACGGTGTTGCTGATATAGATAGGATAGAGCATTGCATGATTTTCTCGGAGGACGGAGACGATGGATGTGCAATTTGGCTGTTCGAACAGGGATTCGTAATGGACGATGGAGATATGACTATATGGGAACAAGCAGAAGCACAGGGAAAAGATGTTGGGTTCTATACCAATGAGAGAAGCATACACGATGACCCTGTTTATTCACTGGTACCTGGCGACGAGGTCGATATGGGCGGCGACCACTACTCGCAGAGAATGCTGTTACTGAACTTCGCAGAAGGTGAAGATAGAAGATTCAACTTCCAGGCACCCATAGTCTGTGGAGCAGAACTAAGGGACCAAGAATCCATAGAAGATAGGATGGACTATGCGTGCAGAAACTACTGTAGAGATCAGGACAAGTTCTTCTTTGGATCGACCTGCTCAGCAATGCACATGGACGGCTACGACGAACTACCTCAGGAATACGTAGATGAATACGAAGGAGAGGTTAGTTTCTGCAGTCCGGGTGAAAGGTCATACTGTTTATGTGAACACCATATAGAACTTCTATGGCATGTCGATTACAACTACAACGAAGGACTGGAACGTATATTTAATCCCACCCCACACGACGGAGCAACCGGAGTACCCGTAGATACAGAAATATCGTTCTACTTAGACCTTGAAAGTCCACCGGGAGAAGTAGAGGTTGAATCAACAAGTCTTGAGTTCGGTGATTTCGAAACCACTGTGCAGGAAAGTGGGGAGGTGGAGCTGGACGAGGACTGGCATGATGGTACTAACCTGGAGGGTGGAAAGGAGTATACGTGGGAAGTAAAACTCGAAGAAGGGGATGGAACGGTGCTTAGAAGAATGTTTACCTTTACAACAGAACAGTAGACTACCCCAAATATAAAAACAAGGAAAACCAACGTTAGGAAAGGAGCCCCCATGAAAGACAGTAGGATATTCTCAAAAGGAGAGACCAGTATATGGACGTTGATAATAGTAATAATAATAGTGATTGGAATAGTCCTGGCAACATTGATAGCAACCAGGGTAGAAGGATTTGGAAGAGACGCAACATCGGGGCTTATGGAGTTCCTTGTTGATATAATTCAATAGATGATAAGATGGATAAAACAGGCTTCGTTAGCTGGTCTTTGCTCTTAATGATAACACTCATAGCTCTGGCAATAGGTCTGGCTCTACTGTACGTTCTATGGGGCGGTGGAGAAGGACTTACAGATATTTTGGTTCAAAACTTAAGAGGACTATAGATGATAATATGGGTACATTTGCAGATACTTTAACGATTTTTCACGAGAATTCGACCATATTCTTTATTCTGATAGTGTTGATTCTGCTTATAGGTCTTTTTTATTTCTTCATTGAACCCACATTAAATACACTTATGGGAGCCATAGGTGCATAAGATGAATTGGAACAAAGGCGGAGAAAGAACTATAAGTGAAAAGTTATGGCTGTTGATACATCTAGCTGTTCTGATTATAGGACTGGGTGTAGTTTACTCTGCAACCCAGGGAGCAGTTGCAGTCGAAGGTTGCGAGGACTACGCCGATAGTCCATTTGCATGTATAAGGGACCCAGCCTGCAGACCCGTGGAAGAAAACGGTGGTATAGATTGTGTAGATACACCAAGGCAGCCGAACCACAGGTATAATGCTGCCGAGGACGCTGACTGCAGATGTCCAGATCCCTACGATGAAGTCGTGGACGGAGACGACCCATACTACGGGATGTGCTTCGACGGTGATGACTACACTGTATGTGAATACCCACCATGAAAAGATGATGCACAAATGTTATCTAAAAGTGGAATCGCCAAGAACCAGGTAAATACAATCTGGTGGCTCTTAGAACTTGTGATAGCAGTCGTAGCAATTGCAGTGATAGTTTTCTTTCTCGTGGATATGGATCCTGGATGTAGCCAGTACGATGAAAATCCTCAGGCATGTATAAGGGAAAGAGCCTGTAAG
>PUKU01000078.1 GCA_003550625.1 Candidatus Aenigmatarchaeota archaeon | reverse complement strand
TTACCCTGTCCTAGGTTTATTTTCCCGTAGCCGTCTCCTTCCTGAACTACCCTCCTTACAACCTCCTCTGTGTACTTGTCTCTCTTCAAAAAGAAGTTCAGAAATCCATGTCCTGCAGCTTCCACTTCCTCGATATATCTTAGCTCCCCGAGATCTATCTTACCGGCAACTTCTTCGGCCAGGCTGTAAGGCTGTATGTCCTTTCTACTTGCTTCTCTCAAACATGCGTTGGTTGAATAGTCTCCATGTTCCGTAGAATCAGGTATGTCAAGCTTGACTTCATGTTCGAGGTGTGAACCCACTGTCTTCTTTAATCTATCTTCCAGGTCTTTCATAGTCATCTACGCCAGGTCCTTGTCGAAGTATTCCGCCATCTTTTTTCTCAGTCCAGGTTCCTTCTGGAATATCTGCAACGAGTGGTTGGATGTTGCTATTGTTAGTTTATCGGAGACTTTTTTTGCCAGGTGGCCGGGTATCCCTTCTTTCTTGAGCGTCTCCTCCTCGTCATAAAGAAGATCGCGTACGAACTCAAGTGCCGTAGTCCACTTCCTGAAGTATTCTGCATACCACTTTCCGTCCTCTACAAGTAGATTATGTTCACCGCTGTATCTTTCTACAAACCTCCCGGAGTTTTTCCTGTCGAATATAGATGGGCCCTCCCTCTTGTCTATCCTCGGTAGCTCATCTACCTCCAGTTCCATTATCAGAATGCACTTTTTCTTGTTGCTCCACACATCCTTTCTAAGAACCACAAAACCCTCGTCCTCAAGCATCTCTTCTATCCGTCTGTTCATCTTTCTCATCTGGGGATACAGCACGTCTGTATGTACGTCGGGTGCATCGAACTCTATCAGCATGAAGTCAGTTCCTCTTTTGTCTATATTTTCCTGTAGTTTGTCCATTCGGATGGGTTTCAACTTCCTACCAAAGAAGGTCTTTTTTGATGGATTCTCTGAGAACTTCTTGGCCATCTTTACAAAAAGAAGGAAATTTTCATCGGAAAGAACCGAGGATACATTTCTGTCCTTGTCTACAGGATCGATTGTTATGAGGGCATCGTCCTTGAATTTTTTTCTCCTTAGATAGCTTTTTGACTTAAACTTTTCCTCGGGGTCCACGACCGTGCCTGGCTTCCATTCGGCCGCGCTTTTGATAAGCTTGGAGAAGCTTCCATATTCCCCTATAAGTATCTCACATAGATATCCTGAAAATCCCTTCGTTTTCAGATCGCTTCCATAGATTCCATGTTCCTTAGTGAACTTTTTCAGTAGCCTTACCTGGTCTCTCTGTTCCTCCGTTAGGTTTTTTTCGACCCATCTGACATGCCACGGAGTTCTGTCAACACTGCTCTTTATGTCTTCCGGATCTGTATCGTATGCAGGTACTATGTCTACCTCGAAACCATGGACCCTTCCCTGAACATATGGGTGGTCTGCATATGCTAGATCCCATCTGCCGTTGAGTTCCTTTATTATTTTTTTACCGACCTCCAGCCCTCTTTCCTCCAGTTCCTCCATATCGAGATCTTCGTTGAAGAGTAGAAATAGATCTACGTCTTTTTTGTTTTTTAACCAGGTATCCTTGGCAATAGATCCGCAGAACATTGGTTTGTATTCATACTCGTCACTTAGATCAGTTGCGACATCTTCCAGTTTTTCACATGTTTTTTTCAATCTCTTTACTTCAGCAAGGTCTGGTATTATTTCATCTATTATGCTATTTAGAATGGCTTTCATTCGTATCAATCCTTACTTTTATTTGTGCCAATAAAAATTTAACTTTACCGTCTTAACGACAATTGACGAAATTTTACAAAGTTTTATATACTGTCAAAACAATTGTATTTACAGTATTCAATATAATACAGAACACAAAAGCTTTTGTGGGGAAGCTGAATTACTCCTTATTAGTAAGAACAGGTACCCAAAGTTTTATATAGTAGTAAAACAAAGTTAAATTACTACCAAATAGTAAAAAACTTTTGATATTATGTCGCCTCGTGAAAAAACTGCAACAACACAGAAGGTTTGTCCCGAGTGCGGGTCAACCAGTTTCGAAGAAAACAGGTCTAGGGGTGAGATGACCTGTTCCAAATGTGGGGAGGTAATAGAGGAGTCTATGATAGATATGACACAGGAGTGGCGTGCGTTTGATCAGGAACAGAGATCAAGTAGGGCCAGAACCGGTGCACCTTTGACTCCTACAAAACACGATAAAGGTGTTACCACGAAGATAGGTAAGGGTCCTGGTGAACTTTTCAAGGTAAGTCCAAATAAAAGGGCACAGTACTCCCGTCTTAAAAAATGGCAGTCCAGGATAGTTGAGTCGAAGAACAGGAACCTGTCCTTTGCACTGTCGGAGCTGAAGAGACTGGTTTCGTATCTAGGACTTCCGCAGTCGGTTCACAGGGAGGTTGCTATACTGTACGAAAAGGCAGTTGACAAGGGACTTGTCAGAGGCCGTTCGATGGAGGCAGTTGTTGCGGCTCTGATATATGCTGTAGCAAGACAACACAAGACACCGAGGACTTTGGACGAGATAACAGAAGCTTCGGGTGTTGATAGGAGGGAGATAGGCAGAACATACCGGTACGTCTGTAGAGAACTTGGAATAAGGATACTGCCATCTCAGCCAGAGGACTACATACCAAGGTTCTCGACAATGCTTGGTCTATCAGACAAGGCACAGGCAAGGGCACTTGATATACTCGAAAAGGCAAAGAACCAGGAGATAACTTCAGGAAAGGGTCCTGTTGGTGTTGCAGCTGCTGCCTTGTATATAGCTGCCGTTCTTACAGGACAGAAGAAGACCCAGAGAGAGGTTGCAGATGTTGTGGATGCAACCGAAGTAACTATACGTAACAGATACAAGGAGATAGTAGAAACGCTTGGTATAGAGGACGAAGTAGAGAAAAAGGTCAAGGAAGACGAAAACAACAAGTAGATTTTGACCGGGAAACCGGAAAAATTGGGGTGTGAAGATATGAGAAACTTAAAGGAAGCTGTGAAGGTAAAGAAGCCAACCGTTGTTAGAGAGGGAGATACTGTAGAGGAGTGTTTCATGTACGAGGGTATGAAGGAATGCTTCGACGACAGGTGCTTCTGGAAGAAAAATGGTGAGTGTCCTATAGCTACTGCCTTAGAGAAAGAACCCAGCACCGAGGAAGTCTCCGTCGAAGTGTGGTAGGTCACTCCATAGACCTTGCAAGTTCTTGGAAGGG
>PUKU01000001.1 GCA_003550625.1 Candidatus Aenigmatarchaeota archaeon | reverse complement strand
TATATCTCTAAGAAGTGACGATGAAGAAGAAAACATAACAATAGATCTTATCCAGGAAGGAATATTCTACGTTTCCATCGATGAGTACGAAGAAGAAGGTGTTTCGGGTGATGTCCTACAATTTAACTATACGGTTGACAATACAGGAAGTGATCAGTACTACACTCAGAACATAACCTTCAATGTTACAAACCAAAACGGAATCGTTTACAACACAACAAACGAAAACGTTGAAATCGACGGCGGGGAATCATACACCGGTGACTTTACATGGGATACGTCCGGTGCATCAACGGACAACTACAGCGTAAACATCTCCAGTGAAGATCACTATGAAAATGTTACTGTGTCTGTTTTCGAGGAGTTCATTCTGACAGTAGAAGAACCAGAAGGAGATGGAGATGTTTCTATCAACGAAAGCATTGTAGAGTTCGATGGAGATTCTTATAACGAAAACTTTCTCGATGGCACGGAAGTGGAACTGAATGCAACGCCTCACAGTGGTTGGGTTTTTGGACATTGGGAAGAAGATGTACCCGAAGGAGAAGAAAACAGCATCGACATAAAAATTACAATGGATGACAACAAGACCCTGAAACCATACTTCCTCAAAATCTATAATTTAACCATGGAAAAACCAGAAGGTGAAGGAAATGTATCCGTGAACGAAACTTCATATAACTCGACGGAACTACCCGAAACACTTGAGTTCGTAAATGGTACGTTGGTAGATATAGGTGCCAACCCCGAAGAGGGATGGTTGTTCCATAGCTGGAAGGGCGATACTGATAACATAAACTATACTCAATCAAATGATACAAATATAACAGTCGACTCCAACTACACGATATATCCAAGGTTC
The DNA here is from genome assembly GCA_003550625.1 of Candidatus Aenigmatarchaeota archaeon. Taxonomy (GTDB): domain Archaea; phylum Aenigmatarchaeota; class Aenigmatarchaeia; order PWEA01; family PWEA01; genus PWEA01. The sequence continues at coordinate 13,493 of PUKU01000001.1, read as the reverse complement.
TCTCATATACTAATCGAAACACTTGAAGCAGAAAATATAACGAACCAGTCGGCAGAACTCCATGGAAATTTGACTGATAGTGGAGATTACGACGTCAACGTATCCTTCCGTTACAGAAAAACAGGTAATGATGAATGGGAAGAAACCAACATAACACAAATGGAAGAAGATGGAAAATTTAATTTCACTGTAGATGACCTGGATGTCTGGGAAAAATATGAGTTCTACTCCGTCGGAGAATACAACGAAAGTGGAGAGATAAAGAATGAAACCGGAGAAATATTCACATTTGCAACAAGGGATTTTGCCGGTGGAAACGGGACGGAGGAAAATCCATATCAGATAGAAAACTGGGATCAACTGGACGGTATCAGACTGCTTTTGGACAATAACTTTACGCTTGTGGACAGTCTCAATGAAACTACAGACGGCTACGACGAACTATTTGACACGGACAGCGGCTGGGATCCTATAGGATTATTTAAACCAGAAGAAGAAATTTTTGAAATTTTTGATGGTAGCTTCGACGGTCAAGAAAACAAAATATCGGATCTATATATCGATAGAGAAGAAGAGTTTGCTGGACTCTTCAGATTTATAGGAGAAAAAGCCGAGATCAAGAATCTCGTGCTCGAGGATGTAAATATAACAGGCCTATCTACAAAAGGAGAACAGGGCACAGGCACAGTCGCAGGGGCAAGCATGGGAACTTTAAAAAATATTAGTGCCTCCGGTAAGGTAGGCGGACATTCCACAGGAGGACTGGTTGGAGCAAATGTAGGAAGTATAGAAAAATCTTCCGCGAATATAACCATCGAACCAGGAAAGGCCTTTGCATCAAGTGGACTCACGATTAGGAACGAAGGTAATATTTCAGAGTCTTATTCATCGGGAACAGTACACGGAAACCTCTCGAGCGGGTTGGTTGGAGTAAATATCGGTATTGTAACTGATTCCTACAGCACAGCGGATGTCACCGGAAAGGAACTTGCAGGTGGTCTTGTAGCTATAAACGGTTTTGACGATAAAAATGGTTCTATAAACAGAACTTACGCTACAGGTGTGGTCTACAGTGAAGAAGACGCAGGTGGGCTCGTGGGTAACAACACTGAATTGGGTCAGATCAATTACTCATTCTGGGACATAAATACCACATTACAGATAAATGCCACGGGAGATGGTGAGATGTCTGAGACCGTCGAAGGATTAGAGACGACGAACATGAAAGGCGAGAGGGCAAAGGAAAATATGACAGGGTTTGACTTCGATGAAACTTGGAATGTAACTCTGAAGGAGGTAGAGGTGGAGGATTACTACAACAATACCGGATATCCACATCTAGATTGGCAGGCGGATAACTATCCTTACCCCAGGGCAGAACCAATAGTCTACACGACAGGCTACGAGATAATTAACTATACTTCCGTTGAGATAGAAGGTAGTCTGAAATACTTCGGCATTGAGGAAGAGCTAAACCTTTCCTTTGAATGGAGAGGAAGAGAGGATGAATGGATTAACGATACAGTAAAGGAAAATTCGGATAGTAAAGGAAAATTCAACCATAATCTAACCAACCTAGAAAATGAAACGGAATACGAATTCAGGGCATATGCCCAAGGCGAGGAACTCATAGAAAGAGGTAATACTGTAGAATTTGAAATAAAGGAGCCTTCTGTTTCAACACGGATTGCCAGAAATGTCGACGAAGACAGTGCAACCCTAAGAGGAAGGATAGATAACATGGGCCTGGAAAAAGAGCTGGAAACGTTCTTTGAATGGAGAGAGGAAGACGACGATGACTGGGAGAAAGAAGATTACGGTGATATTGAAGAAGAGGAGGAATTTGAAGAAGATATAGACGGCCTGGATGGTGACACTGACTACGAGTTCAGGGCTGTGATTGAATGGGGGGACGGCAAAAGAAGAGAGGGCGATATACGAGACTTCACTACAGATGAGGAGGAAGAGGAAGATAAATGGGATTTTGATTCTGTGATAATCGAAACACTTGATGCAGAGGACGTGGACCACGAATCCGCTGTACTGCGCGGAGAGGTAGTGGAACTCGAAGGTGCGGACGAACTGGATGTATACTTCAGATACAGGGAATACTACGGAGATGGCGTCTGGATCGATACCGGATCGGATACTGTGGACGAAGAAGGCGAGGAGTTCGAAAGAACCGTGACCGGTCTAACGGAGGACACTGCCTACGAGTTCGAGGCCGTTGCAGAATGGGACGGAGGCAGCGAAGAAACAACAGGAGGTACGGGGACATTCCTTACCGATATACTTGGACCCGTCATATCTGATCCGTGGCCAGAGGACGGTGCAGAAGGAATGGGAGGTGATGTAGAGCTAAGCGTAAACCTGGAACATCCCCACGGATACACGATGAATGTTAAGTTCATCAACGCAGACACAGGGAACATCCTGGAGGAAAAAAGCGGTGTAGAGGAAGGCAAAATCTCCACGGAGTGGTTTGGTTTAAACTACGATGAAAAATACCAGTGGAAGCTGGAGGTAGACGATGGATACACTCACGAGGAAACGGATGCCTGGGAGTTCACTACGGCATCACAGGAAATGATAAGCCAGACAGAGTCCACGATCAAGACCATGGAAGAAGTTGTGGATGACGTAGGCAAACAGGTAGAATCGGTACTCGAAGGACTCGAGGGAGAGGAGGCTGAGGCACTCGAGACAGAGTACGAAGAGATAAGGAAACTATTGGAAGAGGCAAAGGAAGCAAGGGATATAGGAGACTACGGATTTGCACTATCCAAGTTGGAAGAAATAGAAGATAAAACAGGTGCCTTTGGAGCAGACATCGAGGATTACACAAGGGATGGTGTAGGACTAGGCTGGATAGCACTGATCGTGATAATAATAATCGTATCGATAACACTGATATACTACCGTGCTGTACCGTTCATCGAAGAAGGTCAGACGGATATAGGAACCTATACGTACAACAAAAAGGAAACTGGTTTACTGGAAAGGGTGAGTTCTTCACTCAAAAGAAGGAAAGACTACGGCGGCTACAGCTACTCTGATTCCAAAAGCGATGGCGTCAAGCAGAAGCTAACCGAACTCAAAAAGAGGTTTTTCAAAAGAGAGAAGCAAAAGAAGTACAGTGAGTTTTAAATAAAAACTATGGACAATAGTTCTTGGATCGCGGATCCAAAAAGTGAGTATATGGTAAAAAGATTTGTCTTACTCCTGATTTCCTTTTTTCTAGTTGTAATTATCGTATCCCATGCAGCACATGCAGGTTCTGAGCCGTCCGTAGAAACAGGAGGAACTTTCTTCGTCGGAATGGACTATGCAGTCATATACGGATCCGTGGAGGACATGGGCGGTGAAGACGAGCTGAAGTTGTTTATCCGGTACGGTGATGTGCTCGAAGGCGGGTACACCGACACTGAAAACAAGACCATAACAAGCGAAGGTACCTTCACATATGAACTCGGTGATCTCGAATACGATACTGCCTACTTTTTCCGAGCCATGTTACACTGGGAAGGTAAGGAGATAGACGGAGGCGAGAAAAACTTCATAACAGAAAAGTATATCCCTATGGACATCTCAACACTGCCAGCCGAAGAGGTAGGATACGATTCTGCAGCCATATCCGCCGAGGTGACCGATCTCGAAGTAAATCTAATTGAAGCCTGGTTCGAGTGGAGGGAGGCTGAGAATAGCTGGAACAAAACAGATACTGTAAATATAACGGACGATGGTACGTTCAAGGAGGAGCTACACGGTCTTGAAAAGAACACGACCTATGAGTTCACAGGGTTTGCAGAATGGGAGCATGTAAAGATAGAAGGAGGCACCCGTAACTTCACTACAGGGATACCGCGTCCGGTGGTAACTGATATCCATCCCTCACACGGTTCAGAGAACCTGGACATAGAAACCGAGATCGGTGCCAACGTAACATATCCAACGGAAGACACGGTTAACATAAGTTTTTACGATGGAACCGATGGTTCAGTTATACATAGGAAGGACGGTTTCGAGGGAGGATGGTTCTCGGTACAGTGGGAAAATATAGAACATGGCCAAAGCTATCGGTGGTACATCGAGGTCGACTATCCGTATGGTACGATGGAAACAGATACCAAGGTTTTCAGAACCATAGACGAGGAGAAGTTGTCGGGCATAACAGAAGGCATGGAAAGGATAGAAGGTCAGATAAAGGAGGCAAACAGTTGGGTAGATGACTACGAGAACAGGATTGAAACCGACAAGGTGGAGGAAAAATTAAGGGAACTCGAAGGCAGGTACTCCAACGCAGAGAACTATATGGAAAAGGGCGAATATACAGGTGCAAAGGAGATAATTGAAAATACCAAAGAAGTTGAAATAGAGCTAAGGCAAAGGATGGATGAGCTGGAAGAAGAGGCCGATGCCGTAGACAGGGTATGGATCATCGGCGGTGTGGTTGTTCTTGTCGCTGTCCTTGGAGCAATGGTGTACTATTTCATCAGCTTCATAAGATCCGAAAGCAGTTCAAAAAAGTACAGATACAAGGGCTAGAAACACGATGACAGTACTGTAAATCCACGATGTACAAAAAGCTTCTATAACCACCAATGAGGAATCCTACGAAAGCTTAAATATTTTCAAAGGGTAAAGTAGTTGTTAGCCGGGGATTTCACAATGAAAGATAAGTTCGGTTATATTCTATCTATAATCTGTCTGTTTATAGCCGTAGGGCTACTCTCCCCGATGGTTTACTCCGATACAAAGACCACTGTAAGTACGATAGAAGCTGCCGATATTTCCTACACGAACGCTACTTTTCACGGTGAGATAACTGCCATAGACAGCGATGTGGTGGATGCGTTTTTCAGATACGAGGAGGAGGAGGATGAGAGCGAAACGGAGCCCATTGAAATGGAAAGTGCTTTAGGCTACAACACGACTGTGGTCGATTTGAAACCCAGAACGGACTACGAATTCAAGGCCGTGGTAAATTGTAGCGGAGAAGAAAAAACCGGGGACTGGAAAGAGTTTTCCACTGAGTCCCATCCGTCCGTTGTGACCAAAGATGCCAGGGATGTAAAACATGATTCAGCGGTCCTGAGAGGTAATCTAACGAACATAGGTGCAGAAGAAGATGTCAACGCCTACTTCAACTGGACCGACGATGAAGGATGGAATCAAACTGAACTTCAAACTGTTGAAGAGGAGGGCATCTTTACCGAAGAAATACCAGGACTCAACCACAACTCAACATACGAGTTCGAGGCCTTGGTCGAGTGGGGAGAGGACAACAAATCAGAGGGAGGTACAGTAAAGTTCGAGACAAGACCACAGATATATGTGAAAACGCTTGAAGCCGAAGAAATATTTACAGACTCTGCTGTTCTCAGAGGCGAACTTCTCGGCGATGAGGACAAGATAGACGAAAAAAATGTTTCCGTTATGTTCTACTGGACACGGGACGCAGATGACTGGAAACAAACGGATGAAATAGATATGGACTCGGCGGTTATCTTCGAGGAGGAACTGACTGATCTTGATCCAGGCACAGAGTACGAATTTGAAGCCGACCTAACGGTTGACGGTAAATCATACGGAACAGAAACCTTCCTAACGACACCGGAGTTTAATCTAACATACGTGGAGGTGGACGAAGAGGAGGTCTACGTGGACGAGGAGTTTGGCATCGAGACCGAGATTGAGAACCTCGGAGAGATAGAGTACGAATACGAGGTCCGGTTTTACGTGGACGGGAACGAAAAGGATACAGTTGCTGTGAACGTCTCAGAAGAAAGTACAGAGACGGTTGAAACGGAGATATCCGTAGGTTCATCGGGCACATACGACATAGAAGCAAAGGTACTTGGGGAGTCCATCGAGGAGGAAGATGCACTGGAGGTATACGATAGACCGGAGGTTGAAACTATGTCACCCACCGAAGTGGGCAGCAACTACGCAGTTCTAAAAGGAGAAATACTGGAAATGGGGATGGAGGACGATGTAACCGTATTTTTCCGTTACGGCGAGGAGGGAACCAGAAAGGGCTTGTGGGCAGAGAGTACTAAACAGGAGATGGACGAAGAGGAAGAATTTTCACAGGAAGTGTCCTTGGACGAGGAAAAGGAGTATGAGTACAAGGCTGTCCTGGAATGGAATGATAACGAGGATACGGGGCATGTTTTTTCACTTGAGCCGGATGCATGCGAGTACATGGACTGGGAGAACCGGACATGCGGCGGATGGGAATGTGGTAATGATGAGATACATCAGGCGAAGAGGGTCACACTGGATAGTCCTAGTTTCTGCCCCAGTAAGCTCAACCGGTGTATAGACGGCGAAGGGTACTGTGGAATGGCTGATGTCGAGCTAGAGAAAGAAAAAATGATTGTAAACATAACACAAGGAAAACAGGAAACAAACAACATAACGGTTGAAAACACAGGAACAGTGGACCTGGAGGACCTGGAACTAACAGTAGAGGGTGCCATACCAGAAGAATGGTATGATATAGAACCTTCTAGCATCGACATAGACCAGCTCGATACATCGGACTTCCAGATAACCCTTTTTCCGGAAGAGGGAACTCCCGTAGGAAAGTACAGCATTGTATACACTGTAAACCTAGAAGACGGTACAGCATCGGTGGAGGGAGAAGTGTGGATACACCCACTCGAGGATGAGATAGAGGAGATAGAAATAAGACAGAAGGTCTTTGAAGAAGATGTAACCGAGTTGAGGAACAGAGTCGATAAGCTTGCCGCGGAAGCAGATGTTGGGTATATAGAAGTTGAGATTTCAAACCTCGAAGATCTCCTGATGGAGGCGCGTAACCATGTGGATGAAGAGAACTATGTGATAACACACGAAAGGCTCATGGAGGCAGAGCTGCTCATGACGGAGATAAAGGAGGATATGGAGAGGATTGAAGAGGAGATGGCCATGCCCTGGCTTTGGATAGGATCCGGTATACTGGCAATAATAGTAGGAGCACTCCTTGTATACATGTTGTTACCGCCCGCTGAAGGATACAGCCCAACAAAGGGCTACAGCAGCCCAGGCCACATATCTCCAAAGGAAAAAATAAAGGAGTTCAGTGGGAAGATCAAAAAAAGGATCTTCGGTGAAGAGGAAGAAGGTTATAGGTACAGTGGTTAAAGGTTCTACTGGATATCACAGGAAAACCTGCTCTCAAGTATAGAGTCCTGCTTTGCAACTTCACATATCTCACAGAAACGTTTGTCGTATTCTTCCATATCTATCCTTTGCTTTGCAATATCCTCAACTAGACCCCTTATCTTCTTAGAAACAGCCTCCGATTTCTCTATATTCTCTACCTCCCTTCCCCTCAGCTTGTTTTTATACTGGGATATAGCAGGTTGGGTCATATCCAGCCGTCTTGCAGCCTCCCTCTGTGTCAGATCGTGCTTTTCTATCAGATCGTTGGCCAGTATCGCACGCACAGCTGGTAGCAGATCGTTTACAAAAACCTCACACACCAACTTCACTTTATCACCTAAATCTCTCCTCTTATTCTCATTGCCCTCAGTACCTTTTCCACAGCCAACGAATAGGCTGCATCTCTCATCTCTATACCTTTCTCTTTGTGCAGATCATATACTTCAGCAAATGCCTGCCTCAACTTCTTATCCAGTTTATCTCTGAACTCATCCATTGTCCAGGTGTAGCCATAGTTATTCTGAACCCATTCGAAGTACGAACCCGTGACTCCTCCGACATTACACAGGAAGTCGGGTATCTGAAATACGTCCATGTCAGAAAGTATACTATCTGCCTTCGGCGTAACAGGTCCATTTGCAGCTTCGGCAAGTATGTCCGCCTTTATATCACCGGCGTTCTGTTCTGTAATCACGTTCTCTATTGCCGCAGGAGAAAGAACATCCACATCCAAAGCAAAAAGTTCTTCGTTGGTTATAGAATCGTAGGATGATCCAACAACCGTTCCGTGCTTATCCACAGACTTCTCCAACTCATTGAAATCAAGCCCAGAGCTATCATACACACCACCCTCTGCATCCGTAACGGCAACGACCTTCATTCCCATCTCACCGGCGGACTTGACTAGATGCCTACCAACGTTTCCGAATCCCTGGACAGCAAGTGTCATGCCATCGAGTTCCATGTTAAGTCTGTCTGCGGCCTCCCTTATCATAAAGGCCACGCCACGACCCGTGGACTCATTTCTACCAGAACTACCTCCGATCTCGACGGGCTTGGATGTAATCACACCAGGCCTGTGTTCTCCAACCAGTTTCTCGTACTCGTCCATCATCCAACCCATTATCTGCTGGTTAGTTCCCACATCCGGCGCAGGAATATCCTGATCAGGTCCTATGTACTTGTATATCCTTCTTATATACTCCCTTGATAGCTTCTCGAGCTCCCTGTCGCTTATTTCATGTGGGTCGCAGACTACACCACCTTTTGAACCACCGTAAGGTAGGTCAGCTACAGCACATTTCCATGTCATCCAAGCAGAAAGAGCCTTTACATCGTCCAGACTCTCATCCGGGTGGAACCTTATACCACCCTTACCTGGACCTCTGGCATCGTTGTAGAGAACCCTGTACCCAGTAAAGTTTTCTATAGAACCATCATCCATCTTAACAGGTATACTTACTTCTATAATCCGCTTCGGTTTTTTGAGGACTTCGAGCTCGTCCTCTTCAATATCTATAAGTCTGGCGGCATTTTCAAGCTGTTTTTTGGCGTTTTCGAAAGCATTGTCTTCTGACATAAATCCCACAGAGTCCTATTGAAACTGACTGCTTTTAAATATAACGTCGTTATAGACCTTATATGGTAATCAGAGTCTGTAGTGCTTGTCGTCTGGCTTAGGATACTCGCCACTCCACTTTCCAAGGAAGTCGTGGCCATTTTTACTGTATCCAGGAAGATTCTTCTCAGACAGTTCTGATCCGTTGTTTTTCATTTTACACACCCAGTTAAACTTACATGGGAAGTTTTAAATATATATAACAATGTTATGAAGTTGTATGAAAATTTTAGATTTCGACGGGGTCTATGCAGACAACAATGCAACAACGCCCATTGATCCAAGAGTAAGAAAGGCGATGACTCCTTTCTTAGAGGAAAATTTCGCCAATCCCAACTCCCTTTACAACCACGGAAGAAGATCAAGGAAAGCTGTTGAAGAGGCCAGAGAAAGGGTAGCGAACATGTTGAACTGTGCTACAGATGAAATAGTATTCACAGGTTCCGCCACGGAGTCAAACAACCATGTGATCAAGGGAACGGCCTTCGCGAGGAAGGACCACGGTAAGCATATAGTAACCTCCAAGACAGAACACAAATGTGTGCTTGAAGCCTGCAGGTGGCTTGAGGGACAGGGCTTTGAGGTCACCTATCTTGACGTAGATGAGGAAGGTTACATCTCTCCTTCGGAACTTAAGAATGAACTAAGAGAAGACACTATACTGGTTTCAATAATGCTGACAAACAACGAGATCGGTACAGTACAACCGATCGAAAAGACGACCAGAATCGTCCATGATGAAAGCAGTGCATACTTTCACACCGACATGGCACAGTGTCCAGGTAAGATGGAGGTAGACGTGGGTAAGCTGGGCGTAGATCTAGCTACAATAAATGCACATAAAATGTACGGACCCAAGGGTGTTGGAGCTCTATACAAAAAGAAAGACTTGGATATAGATCCGCTACTACACGGCGGTGGGCAGGAAAACGGCGAAAGGTCCGGGACAGAAAATGTTCCAGCTATAGTTGGATTTGGAAAGGCAGCGGAGATAGTAGAAGAAAGGTGGGAAGAGGAAGGCGAAAAACTTAGAGAAATGCACCAGAAGTTGGTGGAAAGCATCCAGGGTTCCATAGATAATACAGAGGTTAACGGTCCCGTGGATGGTAGATTACCTGGAAATATGAATATATCCTTCATTGGAGTAGAAGGAGAAGCCCTGGTCCTACGTCTGGACGACCTTGGTATAAACACAGCCACAGGCTCGGCCTGCAGTTCAGAAGAGCTGAAATCTTCACATGTCTTAGACGCACTTGGCAAAGGACCAGAGGTAGCACATTCTTCGCTCCGCATAAGTTTCGGGAGGTTTAATACTATGGATGACGTTAATACAGTTGTGGAGGCTCTGAGAAAGGAGGTCCGTGAACTCAGATCCATAACAGCATTGGATGAAAAAGGTAAAACAGGTGATTAGATGTACACGAAAGAAGTAATGGAACATTTCAAGAACCCGAAAAACATGGGTGATATGGAGAACCCCGACGCAACTTCCAGAGTCGGGAATCCTGCATGCGGAGACATGATGGAAACCTACATAAAAGTAGGGGAGAAGGACGGCGAGAAGTACATAGAGGACATAAAGTTCAAGACATTTGGCTGTGCAGCAGCTATTGCCACCTCCTCGGTTACCACCGAACTTGCAATGGGAAAAACGTTGGAAGAGGCGGAGAATATAGAGGAAGAAGATATAGCCAGGGAACTGGGTGGACTTCCAAAGATAAAGATGCACTGCTCCAACCTTTCAGCTAACGGTCTACACGAAGCGATCTACCGTTACAAGAAGGAAGAAGGTATGGATATATCAGAGGAACTGAAGAAGAAGCACACCATAGCACAGAAGACACTAGAAAAAACCGAGGAGGTAAGGAAGAAACACGGACTGGACGAAGATTAGGTTATTGCTCTTTAGACAATCTATATCTCAGTACCTGTGTATTTCGACTTCATCTAGATCCTCATCGAACCTTTCTTTGATTCCCATGGAAACATTCTCAATCTTTTCGTAAAGCTCCTCGCCCGAAACTCCTATGGTCAGCCTCCTTTCCTTGGAATCATAAACTGAGTTAACAACTATGTTTATATTCTCCAGAAGATCACTGCGTTCAAGCGTCACCGAAGTATCGGTTTCACCGACTTTCAAATCAAGTTCATCCTCTTCTTTGATACTTTCAAACTCCTCAAGAACGTATCTTTTCAGCCCATCCGGCCAGTCTTCGACATAATCTACTCCATACATCATGTCAATAAGTTCAAAATTAAAATTTAAATACATGTTGCATGGGAAGGTGGACGTAGTGCCTAAAAAAGCCGTGGATATTTATTTTATGGGAAGTAATCTAGAGGTCATGAGCAATGAGGACAGAAAAACGGTCTGTTTGCTATCAGGAGGCATAGACTCTCCAGTGGCTGCGGCCATGATGGGACGGAAGGTGGAGATCGTTCCTCTTCATTTCGTATTACATCCATACTACTGCGAGGAAACCTTCTCCTTGAGTATACGAGCCATGAAAAGGCTTGAAAAGGTTGTTTCCTTCGACGAGATGGTCTTGTTTCCCTGGGGAAACGTACTTCAGAAAATCTTCACCGGCCTGAATGAGATCGGTGAAAGGGAGTATTCCTGCGTGCTGTGCCGAAGGGGCATGTTCTTAGCAGCTTCGCTTGTTTGCAAAAAGATAGGAGCAGATTCCCTAACCACGGGTGAAGCCACGGGACAGAAGGCCAGTCAGACCATGGAGAACCTCAGGACGACCTCATGGAACCTCGAAGTTCCTGTGCACAGACCGCTTATGGGCATGGACAAGGAAGAGATAATAGAAAAGAGTAAGAGTGATGGACTCTATATGTCCACGCACGCCGGCTGCTGCAACGCAACTCCCGACAAACCAAGAACGGTCTCACATCCACAGAAGATAAGAGAACTAGAGGAAAAGGTCGGCCTGGAGGAAGAAATCAGGAAAGCTTTGGATCGAGCCGAGATAATAGAAACCGAAGGCAAGGAGTTCTACGAGATATTCCACAGCTACATGACCAAGATGGTAGGTTCAGAAAAATAAGGGAAGATTTGTATGGTTTTCAGTGTGCTGTCCATCCACCATCAACAGGAAGGTTAACACCTGTGATGTACGAAGCCCCATCCGAAGCAAGGAAAACAGCTACATCGGCTATTTCTTCTGGCTGTGCTATCCTCTTCATCGGAGTCATGTTCATAACGTGTTTACGGAACGCCTCATCCTCCATGGCTTCCTTTATCATCGGAGTGTCAACAAATCCTGGACATATACTGTTAACCCTGACATTGGCCTGGGCAAGGTCGTCTGCAACGGACCTTGTAAAGTTGACTACACCTCCCTTGGCTGCATTGTACGCAGTTGCTCCTACATCACCGGTAAGGCCATAAATAGACGCTATGTTTATTACACATCCCTCCGATTCCTTGAGATACGGAACAGCTGCCTTGGTCCCGTGCATAACTCCATCGAGATCTACCTCGAGAATTTTTTTCCATTCATCTATACTCATCTCTTCTATCGTTGATATGGCACCAATCCCGGCATTGTTGACAATTATATCCAGTCTTCCGTACTCCTCGGCTGTTTCGTCAACCACCTTTTTGACGTTATCCCAGCTGGAGACATCACATATCTTGAAACCGCAGCCTAACTCCTCAGCCACTTTCTTTCCTTTATCCTCGTCAATATCCGCCACAACAACTTCTGCACCCTCCTCTACATACTTTTCAACAATCGCCTTTCCTATACCGGAGGAACCTCCGGTTACAATAGCAACCTTTTCTTCAAGTTTCATCTGACCACGGTAAACTATAAGAGATCTCAGCTTATAAAAATTAACTGCTGTAGATATCAGAGAACTTCTAAAATCTTGTGAAAGTCACTCACAAGAACCTCCTTCAGATCAGGGTTGTACAGTGCAGCAGCAGGATGGTACTGTGGGATAATCTTGAACTGTCCCTCGAGGTTGCTAACAGAAAATAGATTGCCATGGACATTGCTTATGCTTCCGTTGTCCAGATCGTACTTATCCAGTATATACGAGGTCGCAAAGCTTCCCAGTGGTACTATAATATCAGGATCGACTATCCGTATATGGCTGTCAAGATAGCCCGTGCAGTTTTTTATCTCAGGATCCTTTGGATTCCTGTTTTTTGGAGGCCTACAGAGAACAATATTGGTTATATACACTTCCTCTCTCTCAAGACCTATTTCTTCAAGAAGTTCGTCGAGAAGCTTTCCTGCTCTACCCACAAATGGTCTTCCTTTCTTGTCCTCCTGCCTGCCGGGAGCCTCACCCACAAAGAGAATGTCTGCGCCCGGGGATCCGTCACCCACGACTATCTGCGTTCTGTTATCGGATAGATCACACTTTTCACAACCGCTTATATCCTTCTTCAGATCCTCAAGCTGTCCGTTCAAAAAAACACCCTAAAACTTCTTATCGCCCACGTACTTGTAGACCGAAAAAGCAGCTATAGCCCCCTCCGCTGCTGCAGTGACCACCTGTCTCATCTTGTTGCTGCCTGTTGTCACATCTCCAGCCGAAAATACACCTTCGATATTGGTTGACATGTCGTCCTCAACCTTTATGAACCCGTCTTCGTCTCTTTCAACCTCCTCCTCTCCTATCCTTTCTATACTTCTGTTTGGAACTGAGCCTATTTCCACAAAGGCACCTTCGACCTCGACCTCCT
>PUKU01000063.1 GCA_003550625.1 Candidatus Aenigmatarchaeota archaeon | reverse complement strand
TTTCATGGGAATGGTTATAGGTCTCATATCAATCGTTGCAACGGGATCGATAGGTATCCTGGCTCCTCTGCTTGCCCTTGTATTTCTTTTTATTCCTTTCTGGTATGTTAACTTTTATCCTGCGTTGCTTGCAAAGAGAAGGGTAAAGGACCTTGAAAAAAACCTTCTGTTTGCTCTTAGACACCTTCTCATAGAAGTAAGATCAGGCGTTCCTCTTTTCGATGCAATGGTAGGTGTATCGAGTGGATACGGTAGTGTAAGCAGGGAGTTCAGAAAGATAGTCGATGAAATAAACTCAGGCCGGGAACAGGAAGATGTATTAAACGATGCAGCAAAAAGGAGTCCCTCCCTCCACTTCAGGAGAGCACTTTGGCAGGTAGTAAACGCATTACAGGGTGGGAGTGACGTATCGAAGGCACTCGAAGCAATAACAGACAACTTCGCAGACAAACAGATGAACAAGATAAACCAGTACGGTGAGGAACTCAATCCCTGGACAATGATGTACATGATAATGGCTGTAATACTACCTTCCATAGGTATAACATTCCTGATAATACTTTCAAGCCTCACGGGAATGGCAGTACCGGATATACTTTTTCCGCTTGTAATTTTCTGTTTGGCCATGTTTCAGTTTTTTTTCATGGGATTCGTTAAAAGTAAGAGACCGTCCGTAAGCTTTTAGGTGATCACAATCAGATACGAACTCTTTGGAAGAAAGATGCCGATGGGAGAGAAGTTCGAGGAGCTTCTGGGATACTCGGGATACCACACAACACCGGTACAAAGGTCGCTCGGTATAGTGTTTATATTTTCACTTGTTTTTTCGGTGATATCCCTTGTTGTTGTATTTCTTCTAACAGGCATAGGACTATACACAATCATTTCTCCTGTAGTGGGATTTGCCGTAGCGTACGGTTCTCCATTCATATACCTTTCTATGGTATCGAACAAACGTGCATCGGAAGTAGATCAGATTCTTCCCGATGCACTTCAGCTCATGGCAGCAAATGTAAGAGCAGGCATGACAACTGAGAGGGCGATATGGCTCTCTGCAAGGCCGGAGTTCGGGCCACTCGAAGATGAGATACACAGGGTTTCATCCAAAGTTATGGGAGGCGAACCTCTTACCAGGACACTGGAGGAGATGGAGAAAAACATAAACTCAGAACTACTTGGAAGGGCTGTGAAGCTTATGAACGAGGGGATAAGATCAGGAGGTGAAATGGCAACGCTCCTCGAGGAAACCGCGAATGATATAAGAACTGCACAGAACATACGTGAAAGGGTCAGGGCAAACGTAACTATGTACTCGATGTTCATAATATTTGCATCGGTACTTGGAGCCCCGCTGCTCTATGCCCTGTCAGTGTACTTTATAGAAGTCACCTCCACGCTCTGGGTTGAGGAGATGGTAGCCGCGGATATGGGAGAGATGGGAGGTGGAATGATGTCAATGGAAGGACCCGACGTGGAGGCATCTACCCTGAAAAGCTTTTCGATAGCTGCTATAACAATAACGACAGCATTCGGTGGAATGATAATAGGACTCATACAGAAAGGAAAGTCTCTGAGCGGACTGAAGTACTCCCCTTTTATGATTGCAGCAGCACTCCTGGTGTTCTTTGTTGCAAATATTTTGGTCACAAGCCTTTTTGGTGGGATTGTGGGTCTGTGACAACAGCAGAAGAACTAATAGAATGAAAATAAATAAGAAAAGGAGGGTTTCTCCTCTGTAAATGGTGGGGGTTTTAGGCGGACTATGGCGCCGCTAAACCTTGTACCTGATTTCACTGTCCTCTAAACTTCTCCACGTAGTGTGCAGGTCGATTGACCTTCTAGAGTTCCGTCGTAGTCAAAAACCAGATCAGCTTCTACCGTGGTTCCTGGATCCATTTCACTGAATCCGTCGATGTCTATTTCTCCTGTCTGATCTCCGATCGAAACTGTTTGTTCTATCACTTGTTCAATCTCGTCTCCGGCTACGGTTGCATTTACACTGTTGATGGTTATGTCTTCTCCTGCGTTGTTTCTGGCAACGAATCTCAAGGTTCCATCACCATCGTAGCTCCATGCGTTTGCTTCTACTGCAACGGGTGCGTTTGGACATCCCTGTGCAGGCATGTCGGGCTCGAAAACCCCGTAGTAGTAGAGGACACCGCCTACTATGACTACAGCCAGGATAGCCCAGCCGTAGGTCATCAGGTACTCCATTGCGGCCTGTCCTTTCTTTTTTCCTAACATGGTATCAGTTTAGTAATTGGTATGCTTTATTTAAAAATGATTCGGCGCTGTGTGCCCAGTAGACAGTAAAAACAAGGAAAAAGATAAAAGGAATGAACTTATAGACTTAAACGGTCTATATGATAAGACTTGAAAGTGGAGTAACAAACCTGGACGACAAGATAGGTGGTGGTTTTTTTGAAGGTTCCGTGAACCTCGTGACAGGTAAGACCGGAACCGGTAAGACGGCTTTCTCTCTTTCTTTCATAAGAAAAGGCATCGAAGGAGGAGAGCCCGGTGTATATATAACTACGGAGGAAGGCAAGGAGGATATAGTAAAGGACGCCAGGGAGATGTTTGGTTGGAATCTTAAAGAATACCTGAATAAAAACCTACTTAAGATAGAATCGATTAAACCTGTGTTTCCCACGAGAGATCTCGAAAACCTCAACAGCCTCATAAGAGGTTATATATCTGACTTCATGGGTAAGCTCGAGGATAGCATCAAGGAAGTAGGAGCTGATAGGGTAGTCATAGACTCTGTATCGCTTATAGAGATGTTTGTAAGCGATGAGTACATGTCCAGAGTAGCTATATCCTCTCTCATAAAGAAGATAAAGGAACTGGGCGTTACATCTATACTTGTTGGAACAGTACCAGAGACCTCCGAGGGACTGACTGGCGGAGGCATAGTTGAATATCTCGTAGATGGTGTTGTAAAACTGGAGTTCACTCCTGTATCTGAAAACTACATCAGAACACTCGAGGTAAGAAAGATGAGGAGAACCGATCATGCTGTGGAGATATTTCCATTAGAGATAACAGATACGGGGCTTAAGGTACTCGAAAATTAACCTAGACTATCGACTGACCCAGCTCTATACCGTTTTCGGTTATATCAAACGAAACGGTCTCGGTTGATATATCACTTTTTCTCATCTTCCTGACCTGAAGGGACCTGTAACCTCTTTCACCTACTCCCTCGAAATACAAGGCTATGACACCATCAGCAACGAACTGAACAACATCATGTCTCGTAA
>PUKU01000024.1 GCA_003550625.1 Candidatus Aenigmatarchaeota archaeon | reverse complement strand
TTAGGAGGCTATAGGGAAGTTGGAAGGTCTGCGGTACTCTTGGATACGGGATCCGAGAAGATGCTTTTCGACTACGGCCTTAAGCTCAACGGTCCAGGTGCGGAGGAGTCGGTCAGTAAACCCGGTAGAGTGGATCTTAAGATAGATGGGGTTCTTATGACACACTGTCATCTCGATCATTCCGGTCTTGTGCCTCGTCTGTACAATGAAGGATTCGATGAAAGCACTTACTCGACTGCTACATCCTTTGATCTGGCAAAAACTCTGTGGCAGGATTCAATAAAGATAGCCCAGATGGAAGGCAGGGAGCAGGAGTTCCTCAAGTCCGATATAAAAAGTACTATACGTAACCACAGAAGGGTCACTTTTGGGCAGACCTTTCCAGTCGGAAACTCCGACGTGTCAGTGTACGATGCAGGCCACGTACCCGGAAGCTGTTCATTTTTTGTCGACACGGGCAAAGAAACAGTTCTTTATACCGGTGATATAAACACCATTGATACCAGGTTAATGAAGGGAGCGAACCCCAAGTACCCCGACGTTGACGTTCTCATAATAGAATCAACATACGCTGACATAGACCACAGCTCAAGAAAGGAACTTGAGAAGAACTTTGCAAAAAGCGTTAAAGAAAGGCTTGCGAAGGATGGGGTCGTTATAGTACCGTCCTTTGCAATCGGGAGAAGCCAGGAGATGTTACTTGTACTCCAGGAGCATGGTATAGATGCACAGGTGTATCTGGACGGAATGGCAGTCGAAGCAACGAAAAAAATACTTAGATACCCTGAGTTTCTGAGGTATCCTGACGAACTCAAGAGGGCATACCATGATGCGAAGACACCCTCGGATGATCAGGAGAGGAAGGAGGCTTTGAAAGGTCCAAGTGTTATAGTAACCACGGCCGGTATGCTTGGGGGTGGTCCATTTGCCTACTATATAGAACAGATATACGACGAGGAAAACTGTTCGATTCTGATGACAGGATATCAGGTGGAAGGAACCGCAGGAAGAAAGCTTTTGGATACAGGGATATACAAACCGGATGGCATCGACCTCGATGTTCAGTGCCACTACGAACTGTTTGACTTCTCAGCACATGTTGGAAGGAAGGAACTTTTCGAATATATAGAAAAGGTTAATCCAAATAAAGTTATAGCCATGCATGGTGAAGAAGTCGACGGTTTTGTTGGGGATCTGAAGGAAAGTGGCTATGATGCTGAAGCTCCAGAAAACGGAGACACAGTTACGATCTAATCAAGGTCACTTTTAATTTCATCCACCGTTTTTTCCATGTCCTTCATTCTGTACTCCATGGATAACCGGAAGAGCTCCTTTTCATTTGATTCCTTTGAATCTTCCTCCAGAAAGTCGTCGTCAATATATTCTTCTATGCCTGGGTGCTTTTCAAATCTATATTTCTGAATCTTATCTTCCACGAAACGGGAAGCCGATTCTATAAGTCCCATCTTGGTCATTTACCTCATGCAGATAAACCTTTAAATAGATTGCTTCTGGGGTAAACATTAATAACTTTTTATGTTTAATCATATTCCAGCAACCTTTGGAGTGAGGGGATTGGATCGAGGTAGAAGTGGACTCTGGATTTGCAGCGAGGCATTCTTTCTTAGTATGTAGCCTACGCTGTCTGGTTCTTTCTTTGCTCAAAAAACAAAAAAACAAAAGAGGTGATAGTTATTCATTCGTGTACTGGGCATGATGAAGTTCTAATGGACCAAAAGAAGGATTTTATTGAAAATGGTTACAGTTTCAAGAAGGAGGGTGAGGTTTCAGGTGAACTGGATAAAATCATCGTAGAGATGCCATATGAAGATGAGAATGGCAAAATGGGGGGTGAGCCTGATATATTCGGGATTGACTTCGACGAAGATCTTTATGTGCTCTGTGAAGTGAAAACATATGACTCAGTTTTCTTTGTAAAGAAGGCCTACGAACAGCTTGTGAGAGGTAAAAAACACTACGAGAAAATTCTTCCTGGTGCAGATATTAGAACTTGCATGCGACTTGGTGATCAGTTCCAGGAAATACTTGCCGAAAGTGATTCCGATCTCAAGGAAGAGGTAGTTCATGAGTTTGAGAGAAAAAACATATATGATATCATATCCGAGGATAAGAAATTTTACAGGAAAAATTCAAGACCTCATTCAAAGCAGATACTTGAGCAGGATGGGATAGTATCCGTTTTTGCTGAGAGCAAAGATGAAAAAGAGATAGCCATCTGCAATACGGTGATGCCTGTGAAGGAAAACCTGTGTATCTCTGCTATAGAAAGGCTTAAGAACAGGAAAAGGAAGCTTTTGTCGGAGTACGATGATTACAGTGTGAAGGCATTTGTAAAGGCAAAGGATACCGAGATGAAAAGAATAGATACCGAGGACGATCCTCTCGGAGTAGATTACAGCGTCAAAGATGAAATCATGGAAGAGGCGCCCTATTATGCCATGTGGGTCAGGGATAAAAACAACTGATGTGCTGAACTATGACTTATTCAGACGAAGGAAAGAACAAAACGTTCGGTGAACCTTCACATAGTGAGGATTCCGAGGAAGTCGAGGATGTACTCAGAAACAGGGGCTATGATTCCGATACAATAGAAAGGGTGAATAGGTTTTACTATGGTAAAAGATTTCCAGAGGGCAATCCGGAAAAACAGGCCAACAAAATAGAAGCACGTTTGTATAGGATATACCCAGAGAAATATCTCGTGGAAAAATACCAGGATGATATCGTTAACAAGCTTTACTCGATTTCTATTATGGCAGATAAGGAATCCAGACATCTCAAGACTCCATTTTCCTATCACAGTGAGCTTAAACTATCAAGTTTCGATGATATAGATGCACTAATCCTGGACCATAGTGTTATCTGGGGAATGACTACCAACTCAAAGCAGATCAAGCTGGAGAATCCAGATATACTGGACGAAAGAACAAGATATAAAGTAGAGAGTATGTTTAGTGATTTCCAGGATGTTTTGGATGAGGTAGATGGTGATCTTAAGACGATCAAGGGAGATGAGATTTTTAACAGAGGTAAAGTTTATCAGGAGGTTCTCAGCTCTCTGAGTAGGACATCCGTTGTTTCATGGGAAAAACCATTTGAGCTTATTGATAGCATTCTGCGTTACCGTGATCTTTTTGACATAGACATTCGTCACCCGGATGATATACTCGAGGAAGCAGGTGATTTTTGTTTTTTAAACGGATACAACAGGTACTATGATTACGAGTTCATCGACTGTCTTGGAGAGATAAGCAGACCTTTGGTTATATCCACAAAAGCCGAGGAATTTGAAGATCTTTACGGT
>PUKU01000098.1 GCA_003550625.1 Candidatus Aenigmatarchaeota archaeon | reverse complement strand
CCTTACGTCCCAACCCGGATTGATGTCGTCTTCATCAAAATCATCATGTAAGAACTCAACATATGCAGCTTCATCTTCAGTGGGCCCTGGTGAAACCGTTGTTTCATCTATCAGTCTCCACTCATCTGTCGCCGGGTCCTGTACCTCGGCACTAACAGTTACATCATGGCTGTTTGGATCTATAACAGAAGTAGAAAAGTTCCACGTTTCACCCCAGCCACCAGTAGTCTCACCATCAACTGTCTCTGCTGTAGGGTCCAACATCGTAGGATCATCATCAGGCCACGCTAGAACATATTCAATTTCTGTAGCATCAATAACTATGCTATCAACACCTCTACCATCAATATTGTGCCTCAAGGTCATAGTCCATGTATTTTTGTTGCCATCGTCATCTGCGAAATTGAAGTTATCATCATATGTCAAGTCCTGGAGTCCAGGTCCCTTTGTGTTCCAATCACAACCATCGAAAGCACCTTCCTGATAAGTGTAGTCGGAGTCACTTGCAAAGGAACCATCTGGCAAATAGGGATCAGAACCATCATCCTCGGCCTGAATAAACTCGTACCGTGTTCCATCTAAATTCCTTATTCCTAGAAAACCACACCAGCCATCCAAATCATCTGCTGGGAAAAATCGATGTGTTTGCGTCATATTATGGAAAAAACATAATTCATCTGGTCCTTCACATTCCTCTACCTCTGGCGTCCATTCTTGCCAATCACGTTCTCCTCCATCGCCTGCCTCGTAGGATTCAGACCAAGAAACAGAATCCTCTTCTCTCTGGCAGAGATAGTTAGGATCACCATCTACTGTACATTCGAACACTTCCGGGTCCACGGCCAGCTGCCACTGTCTGGCTTCCGTGAACGTTTCCATCTTCCCGTCCGCTTTGTAGTCAACCTCCACTTCTCCAAGCCTGTAGAGATACGGCCATACCTCGGGTACTTCTGCTGTGTAAGAAACCTCTTCATCCGGTTCATCCCACTCCAGAACCTTTTCGCCGTCCTCTTCCGTCACCTCGGCTCCTCCAGCGTCCGTTATCGTGAAGTTCGAAGGGAGATATTCTCGAACAACTTCTGCTTCGTAATCACCCCTTGGTTCTATCGTTATGTCAGCAGTTAGTGGATCTATCTGCGGGTCAAGTGTCAGTTGCGTGTCCCTTGCTATATCGAACTCGTGGTCCTCTCTGACCTCGAAGAACGAGTCCATGGTCGCGTTTATTCCATCGTCTTCCATCGCTGCGGATAGGTTGTATTCACCTATATTATTAGTGTCAGGAAATATCGCGGTGTAGATTCCTCTGTCCGTTTCTTCCACGGTTCCTTCTTCTGTGGAGAAGGTTGTTTTTTCACCTTCTGGGTCGGTTACGTTTAACTGGACGTAAGCACCTTCGACCAGGTAACCTCCCTCGTCCAGGACTACCATATCAACCCTTGCTTCTTCATCCGGTTCGTAGATACTCTTCTCCGTGTTTATAGAAATAAGACCCCAGTTAAACCAGTAAACTTCTTCCGGGTTGTACCTTGATACGAGACCGTAACGTCCGGCCCTCATTTTCCTCGGGTTCTCCAGTTCCACTTCGTACCCATCTTCCGTCTCTACGATTTCAAAGTCTATGTCCTGTGGCTCCCAGGCGGAGTCTATAACTTCGAACTCGACTTCAGGACTTTCTTCTTCTACAGTTATCCTTGCTTCCTGACCCGGTGGTACGATTACCTGTGCTACTTCTTGTCTCCTTTCGTGTCCTACGCCTTCTCCTTCCACGGAGACGTGGTGTTCGACCGGCCTCTGTACTTCGAACCTTGGATTCTCGTCCATTCCGAAGGCAGCTCTTTCTGATCTTACCTCGAAGGCACGGTCTGCGGCTGGTATCTCGAAGTCCGCAGGCTGTCCGGGCGGTGCCACAGCCCTGTATTCTCTTAACCCTTCTTCACTGTGAACTTCTGTGAGCTTTTCTTCTGTAACTTCCTCTACCTCTACCTCAACACGAACCTTCTCTTCACTTCCCTTTACCCCAAGGGTTTCGTTGCCATCGTACTTTGCTTTTAGTTTATACTCTCCTTCTGGAACTTTTTCATAAACTGCCTCGCCCCTGTCGTCAGTCTTGAGTGTGGCCAGCAAATCCCCTTCCTTTGAAAGCTCGACGTCCTGTCCCCCCAGACTCTCATCCTCGGAAGTTAAAGTGATATATGCGTTCTTTTCTTCGACAACCAGGCCAAGGGAAGATTCTCTCCAACTATCCTCCTTTTTGTATTCAAAGTCTGTGGCGTTGGTTAGGTCGGAATGTGAAGCCTTTACTTTATATTCACCTTCCTCTTCAAAGTCCGCAAGAATTTCTTCTTCGTATTGACCATCTTCTGTGGTGGTATTAGTATAGTAAACGACCGAGTCATTGAACTGTACCTCAAGTCCAACGGTTTCGTTGGCAGCAGTTCCGTTTAATACCAGATCTCCTTTAACCTCTATATTTTCATCTTCTGAGTACTCGTTCCTATCTGTTCCCAAGGTCAGGTAGGTTTCTTCCGGTTCTTTCTCCTCAAGGGTTATGTATTTGAACTCCGTTGTATTTGAGAGATCCAACGCATCTACCTGAACTTCATATTCA
Source organism: Candidatus Aenigmatarchaeota archaeon (assembly GCA_003550625.1). Taxonomy (GTDB): domain Archaea; phylum Aenigmatarchaeota; class Aenigmatarchaeia; order PWEA01; family PWEA01; genus PWEA01. The sequence continues at coordinate 12,237 of PUKU01000098.1, read as the reverse complement.
CCCTTATCCTCGAAATTTGCGGTGAGTTCGTGTTTGTACTCTCCCTGCGTCGCGTTTGTGGTGTTGGAATAAACGGAAGTTCCATCATAGTTTATGTCTATATTAATAGTGGTGTCTGCTTCAGTACCGTTATCTAGGACTTCGCCCGTTATCTCCACAGTCTCATTTTCATCATATTCTTCTTGGTCCGTTTCCACAGTGAGGAAGCTCGGTTCTTCCTCTGTTTCCTTATCTTCTTCCACCTCTAAACTTGCCTCAGATGGATTGAGGTATTTGGATTCGTTTCCAGGAAATTCGGCCTCTAAAGTTCCTGTTTCGTTTATTTCCAGAGTGGCTGTGCCCTCGGAGCGCGTAGTTTCGGTCAGTTCCTCTTCGCCTACATAGAATTGTATTTCTTGGCCTTCTAGGGGCGTGTTGTCGTCTAGGAGGAGCTGCACCTCGATTTTCCTGTCTTTTTGTTCTATCTCCAGTTCCGTGTCGGCCCAGACTTCTATTCTTTCTTCGATCTTCTCTACTTCTACATCCTCATCCCCAACAACATAGCCAGTTATTGAACCCGTGTATGCCATCACTACGGTGATCGTGGTCAAAAACACCAGGATCATGGAGACCAAAGCGAGGATCTGACCATCCTCAGAGACTTTCTCTTGAAATATAATACCTCCTATAAGGATTCCGAGTGGTAGGAATGTAAAGATTGGTCCCGCGAGCAGAAGGAATATGGGTATGAGCGAGACCGAGACAAATATTCCAAATGTTCCTGTAACTTTGTTTTCTCTGAGGTCAAATAGAATATTAATCATATATAATCACCACTTCTACGTCGGTCTCTCCTCTTGCTTTTTCTGAAGAGGATTCGATGACTAATTCTTTGTCGCAGGAAGAGCCGGGTTCTATTTCACCGCAGCCGTTTTTTGAGCTTATTTGGAAGTCCTCGGATTCCAAGCCGAGTATTTCGACTTTTACATCTCCTGTGTTCTCGACTTCGATACTGCCATTTTCAACCGATCCTCTTGTTATTTTGTCCGGTATTGAAAGTTCAGCGGTTATTTTTTTCTCATATTCCCCAGTATGGTCTTCGTCTCTTGTGGTGTCATTTGTTTTTGTGTCATTTGCATCTTCCTCGGTTTCGTTTTCTTCGATTGATATATTTTCACTCAAGTCTTCTTCGGCTATTAACATGCCCGTCTCGTTTTCTGACATGTTAGCTCCTGCTGCCACAAAGGTTGTGAGAGCTATAACAGAAATCAATAGGAAGGTCAAAGCCCTCATCTGCCCGTATTCCTCTGTTTTTCCTAGGACAATGGAGCCAAATTTAGAAATAAAGGATGTATAAAAGTCTCTTGCTTCTATCATTTTTAACTCACGGGGGTTATTTCAATTTACAGGCCATGGGGGGTTTAGCGGACAATAGGACTAGAGAAAGCCTTTCTTATTAATGTTTTTAACAGGTCTCTAATACACTTTACTATATTAGGAAGCTATAATCAAATACTGATTTTGCCTCTATCCTTGGAAAATAAAGCCAATTTATTTATACCGGGATAAATTATAGTTAACTGGAGGGATATGCTTGTCAGAGGTCAGTGCAAACCTTAGTATTTTGAAGGATAATCTCAGGTTCAGAATAATATATTATTCGTGCATAAATCCCAACACCATATCTGACCTGAATGAAGCCTGGGGTTACAGCAGCCCTACATACCTCTACCAGGGAAGTTCCCTTGAAAAGCTACAGGATGCGAATCTGATAGAGGTCCGGAGGGGCAGCGAGAAGAATACCATAACATCAAACTATAATGCCCTTTTCTCCAAGGAAAATCTCGAAAGAAGTCTCAGTAAGATAAACAAGGAGATACTGGAAGAATTCCTAATCAATTCGAAGGGATTCCAGCCAGGAACAAACCACGATAGCGACAAAGATGTTTTATTAGATATGGCCAGGGACAACCTGGACATGGACCTCGAGGAGCAGCTCATGGAGATAGAGTTCGATGAAGAGGAATTCAAAAAGCTCGTGGAGTTCTGGACAAACGATACCTTCAAGGAGGCGTTTCTCTCACTGGGATGCATTTCAAGGCTATTCAAGGACAGAAAGCAGAGGATCCCCGATAATCCTGTAATATTCCTGTTCCGTCTTACGATGGGCGTGGCCTCTTCACTTGGAAGGGTGAGAGACGAGAGGATGGATATACCTGATGACCTCAAATACAGATTCGAGAAGATAATAGTTCCTGTTTATAGGACACTTAAAAAGAAGTCCCCGGACGGGAGTTCACCTGAGTTGAAGGAGTTCAAAAAGGAGCTTAACGACACCTTCTCTCTTTTCAGGACCAAGTTCAAAGAGGATAGATACGACTTCAGCTTCATCGAGAGGTTTTCTGATATAACTATACATGACGAGGAGGAGAGGAAAGTAGGTAGTCTTTTCAAGAAGCTTAAAGGCGATGGTAGATGAGTCTTCGGAGTAAATTGAAGAAGTATAGGATGCCAGTAGCTAAGATTCTAGTGTTTAATATAGTCGTATTTACCTTTACTGCTGTTCTACACGAACTGGGGCATGCGGTTTTTGGTCTCAGTTCCGGATGCGAGAATATAAGAATAATAATATTTGACTTAGAGGTCTTTTCTGCTTATACTTCAATGGAGTGCCCGGAGGCCTTTCTGACGACAAACTACGATAAGGTTATGATGTTCCTATCTTCTTACTTCTTCATACTTCCAATCTCGGCGGTTTTGTTTTTACTCAAGAACAAGGTCGTGAGGTCTCTCGGCTTCATACTTCTCGGGGCAAATATAATGGCCTCAGCATATGACTTCGCGTTATTCTATGAATCGTACTTGGTAAGGTTCGGTTTAATACTTGGCGGTATTCTCGTAATTGTGCATGGTCAGGTTGATATGGTGATAAGTGTTCTCAGGCAAAGGACTCTGCTTACACACCCAGAGGCAGGTGAAATACTTGACAATACGAGAAACTTTATAAGAGGAGAGAATCAAACAAATAAACACGAGGAAGGTGCTGAAGATGACGACAACAGCTCTTAATCCATGGATACTAGGTACGCTTACTGCTATTGTCGTCGGTGTGTTTGTCACAGTTTTCGGCTAGCCAGGTGGTAAAATGAAAAGCAAGGGAGAAGGTATGCGGATAGGGAAGACAGATATAGTCATAGTCTGGATACTTCTACTACTTTTACTGTACCCCACAGTAACCAGAGGCCTTTCTGGCATTGATCTCGACCCGCAGTTCAACCAGACCGATGGCATGGGACCTGGGATGCAGGAACAGGTAGGTGTTACCTCAGAGGCGAACTTTGTTCTCAGAAGGAATACGTTCTTCGGCTACAGAACGGTAAGGGACGGGGAGAGTATGTATCTATACGGACTTTACGTTCTCCCTGACGAAGTCCTAGGTTACAACTTCAGAGAACTCTGGATACATCATATTGTCATCTATGGTCTTATTGCCTGCCTTGTAGTTCTTCTATTGAAGAGGTTTATGTTGTTCAGTGAGGAGGTGAACATAACATGGAAATAAGACTGAAGTCTGCACTGAAGATCGCAATAAAGGAACTTGGTATTGCAGCCGTGCTTGGAATGGTTTCCTGGCTTTTCCTTGCCGGTAATTTCGGTACAGTTTTCGTTTTGACCCTGCTTATAAGATACTCTATGAGAAGAATTGTCAAGAGTGATTCTGTTATAGTTGAAGAGTCTACAAGCGAGAAAGAGGACTAAAGTAGATAGTTAACGGCAAAGATAGCACATAATTTTTTAAATAACGGAGGTGAAATTAGAAGTATGTCAAAGAAAGCAATTGCACTGCTGTTTGGAATAGGTCTTGTAGTAGCTGCAGGTGCCATAGCGATCGACGGAGATGTCAGAGAAACACTAACGGAGGAAGACACACTTTCCAACGTCAACATTGACCCAGGACACGTCCGCATCTACAAGAACGGAGAGCTCGTAGCAGAGGAAAGCAACGTCCTGATGCGAGGCCACGAAGCAATTAGGAAGCAGTTGATAGAGGATCCAGAGGTTATGTGGTGGAACCACATAGCACTAGCCGACGATACCGATGGTTCGACGCCAGAGGAGGGAGACCACACACTTGAAGGAAAGTACGAGGATTGTGGCCTTGGGTCCCAGGAATATGATAATATAGAGTACACAAGTCCTGATGGAGAATACGAAGGCGGTTGGGAAATGACAGCGACATTCACATATGATAGTGAAGATGGTGATTGTGATCCTGAAGCACTCGTAGAGACAACAGCACAGAGGAACGACGATCTAGACGGTGATGCTGATGAACCGGAGTACTTCGCAGGTACCGACTTCGACAGGGTCATTGAGCTCCATGACGACGACGAGCTTACGGTCGAGTGGATCAACGAGGTACAGGACGCATAGAAAGTAGTCTTTGGATGATGGTTTCAAGACCTTTCAGTTGCCTGCAGCAGAAGTAGGCCAGTACCCCCTTTCTTCTTATTTATTCTTATTTCTCTTCTTGTGTACAGGGTAAAACAAGTCCTTAGATACAAACTTTTTAAAGTTGAGAGCATATTTCTTTAACGATGTACGTAGAGTGTCAGAAGTGCGGCTACGAATGGGATACCAGTTCTGAGATGAAGATGGTAACTTGTCCCAGCTGTTCCAGGAAGACGCCGAGGGAGGAGAAGATGGACCTCTCACCTGGAAGGACTGTAGAGCCGCGAAGTAACACACTGATAACACCAGGTAAATTCACTGTACTACTTCTTATAGGTGCACTCGTCCTGGCTGCAGGTTCTATGGTACTTGAAGGGCCTGCTGTTGAACAAGGTGAGGATACGGGCGAAGCCACAATGACAAGCATGAACATAGCACCCGAGGTAAACGTTTTGAAGAACGGCGAGTCAGTTGGAGAGGATATTTCTGTCGATAGGCCTGTCGACGAATAACCGTGGAACTGAAATCCTTTCTATGTCCTATTTGTTATAATTTAGGTGTTATAGAGCCTCTCAGTTTATTTTATCCATTTTACTACTACTAGAAGCACCTGTTTTTCTCCTTAATCAACACCCTACAAGCCTACTACTACCATCTGTACTTAAATGGTAATATGTATACTAATCGATAGCAGGAGCCTCAATAGACGCGTCTCAAAACAAGCGAAATCTCCGGTGGGACACCCCCATGAAATCCACACCAAGCTCAGCAGTGTTACAGGTATGTATCTCCTTAATCTTCCTTATTGCTATTTCTACCGTTGCTTATGCCGAAACCGCAGAGTTCTTCTATTACCAGGAAGGTGAGTACGAGGAAGACTGGTTCCAAGGGTTTGAAGAGGAACCTTATGAGGAAATAAGCAAAGAGGAGGACCATCTTTTAATCCATGCATATGGTGAAGCAGAGGGAGGTGATCACGGTACAGGGAGCTGGGTTACAGAAGTTGATCTGACAGGAATAGAAGAAGTAACAATTGATTGGGAACATGAGGGCGATGGTCGTAATGAGGAAGAATCTTATTTTGCCATCACCACAGATTACGGCGATGGTATTCCATATGGTACCAGAGATGATTTGGATGACGAACCGCAGGTAGAAGTAGGTATTTTCAGGGATGGTGATGAATTTGAAGATAGGTTAGAGGAAACTTTAGACACACAAAATCTTGAAGGTGAATACTATCTGAAGATACAACAATGGGGCGGTGACCATCATCAGCAATCTGAAGAATCTATCCTGAGGACCTACAATGTATGGGGTGAAGGTGAACTTGTTTTTGAGGATCCGGAGGTTGAGACACACGAGGCCACGGAGGTTGGTTCGTCTTCTGCGACCTTACATGGAGAGCTTGTAGATCTCGGTGACCTTGAAGAGGCGGACCTGTACTTTTACTGGAGGGAAGAAGATGAGGAAGAGTGGGAGGAAGAGCTGGTAGAGGAGGGAGTCGATGTCGATGGTTATTCTTACGATGAAGAGCTTACGGGGCTTGACGAAGGCACAACCTACGATTTCTACGCATATGCGGAAGGTGAAGCAGATGAGGAGACGCTTTCCGATGGCGGTGATGAGCTCTCATTCACCACAGAGACTATAGACCCACCGGAGCTGGATACACTTCCTGCAGAAGATGTGACCCACGATTCAGCAACTCTACGGGGTGATCTCACTGATCTTGGATCTGCAGAGGAGGTCGATGTGTACTTCCAGTGGAGGGAGGACGGCGACGAAGACTGGACCGACACGGAAGATGAGACGTTGGAGGAGCCTGATGAGTTCGACTACGAGCTGGATGGTGTTCTGGATCCTGAAACTGACTATGAGTTCAGGGCCTACGGAGAAGGAGATGAGGACGAACAAGGAGACATTTTGGAATTTACTACAGGATTCCACGAGGCTGTTACCCAGGGACTTGTGGCAGCGGACACCACTGAGGACCTTTACTCCGGAGAGAGGGTTAGACTGCAGGACGTTGGTTTCTTTGAAAGTACTTCTGAAGGTTTTGCCCTGACTTCGGTACAAGAACAGATTGTTGGTGCTGCAGAAGACTTCGGTACAAGAGCTGGCCTTATGAGGGATAGCTTCCAGGAGATAGGAACGGTTACCCACGAGTCACCCATCACCCTCTTTGATACTGTAACGGATCAGTTTGTAGGAGTTGTTGATGAGATTGAAGGAAGGCTGGGCACCGTCAGAGAAGGCTTCCAGGATATTGGAGTTTATGATGATCCTTCTATAGGTCTAAGACTCCAAGAGGCCAGTGAACAGGTTGTTGGACTACAGAGCTATTTTGAGGACAGTCTGAATTTATTCAGACACGCAGTCCAGAAAATCGATATTTCAAAACGTGCAATTATGCCTGAGGACATGGTAATCTTATTCCAGGACATCGGTGTCCAGTTGGAAAGATACACGGAAATCGATGTTTTGAGGGATGAGGTTCAGAACGTTGGTTTTTTTGATCAGATAGATGAAATCCTCGCGGTTGATGAATCATTTGAACAGGAATTCGGTGTTTTTGACAACATAGAGTCTATATTTCGTCCTGGGCAGGTACAGGAACAGTTTGCAGGGTTAGTTGGTGAAATTGATTCGAGGGTTGATTTGACAAGGGAAATGGCTCAGAACATAGACGTTTCCCGGGCACTTTTCGATACCTTAGACCTCGGCAGGTTAGGAGAACAACTTATAGCGACAGATAGCTTTGTTGAATCCAGGGTACATCAGTTCAGGGAAAGGTTTCAGGATATGGGTTTTCAGTGGGACTACAGTGAAAACATTCGTTTTGGAGAGACGGAGGATGAGAGATTCGGCATAGTTGATGTAGTTGATACAACTCTTGGTCTTTTCAGAACCGTTTTCCAGAGATCGGATATATTTTCAACCGTTTCTACAACGGACTGGCTTGTCGCAGACTGGAGTATAATCAAGCCGGACGAACTGCCCGATGGTTCCTGGATGTCCGATCCGACGGAGGTCGAAGGACTGGAGGAGACCGAAGAAAACCATCTAGTACTCTCAGATGATGAAGGCGAGCTGTTCGAAGGATACGAATTTCTTGAGAATGTTCATTTCCACGAAAGTGAAGACCCTTGGGTTATAGACAGAGAACAGACGGGCGGAACAACACAGCATGTCAGCGACGAACAGTACCAAGAAGGCGGATCTATAGAAACTTGGGTCGCAGATGAGAGTACTGAGGAAGCCTACGTTACTCAATCCTTTGAAGAATTTACTTCTGATGATATAGAAGGAGAGCTTGACTTCTCGGCTGCATACACTTTAGGGGATGTCGAGCATCAAGAACCGGAAGAGTTTACGATAGAGTTTGAGATTCGTGATGGCGGTACTTGGGAGGAGCTTTACAGTGAAACTTATATTGAGCCCGAGGAGTTTGATACTTGGGAAGAAGTCGAGGAGACATATACCCCCGATGGCGAAGTCGACTCGGTAAGGGCCCGCATATTACTTGAAGCGACCGATCATCCAAGCCAGCCTACTGATGTTTGGACATATGTTGATGCCTTGAGTCTTACAGGTGATTACTGGGAAGAAGGCGAAGCTCACGATGAAGGTCACAGGATTTCGAGATACTATGAAACGGGGATAGAAGAGGTTGGTGAAAGCGGGATATCCTGGGACTCGGTTGAGCCGGATGGTACCGATGTGGATATTTACACCGCCGTCACAGAAGAAGATAATCCACCGGAGGACTGGGGAGACCCAGTGGTGGAGGGAGAAGGCTTCGTTGAAGAAAGAACAAATCTGACGGGCAGATACCTCTGGTTCAAACAGGAGCTGACTAGTGATGGAGAAGAAAGCCCGACACTGGAGGGCCAGACGGCCTGGATAAATGAATATGAAACCAGAGAGTTCCACGAAGACCTTAGCCAGGAACTTGTAGCGCACGATACAACGGAGGATGCATTTTCTGTTGAAAGGTTTAGCTTGCAGGATATGGGGTTTGTTGAGAGCTTAACCGATCGTTATGCTGCTTGGCAGGACTTCGGTCAGGATGTGGGTATTGTTGAGAGCTTCGGTGATAGGATAGGGTTGCTCCACGAAAATATTCAGAATATAGCCACTACCTTTGATACTCTAGAAACTCTTAACCTCGAAGTAACCAGGGAGCAAATTACAGAGTTCATAGGTGATTTGAGAGAGGAGGTCGGTCTGGATATAGAACTCGACCAGGAAATACCAGTTTTTTACGAGACACAGCAGTTCTTCAGGTCGGAGCGAACTCTTGGCCAGGAGCTGGGCTTAACAGAGGACCTTGCATATAGAACGCACTTCCTAAGGGAAGGTCTTGCGGACTTCGGTGTTTCGGACGATTCAACGGGACTTTTCGGATCTCTGGTTTCTATGGAGGAGAACATCGGAATAAGTCAAAGATTGGAGAGGAGGATAGGAACTTTTGTAGAGCTTGAACAGCAAGTTGATTCATTTAGAGAGGTTGGAGAAATTGCACGGCTCGATAGGACTCGGGAGCAGGTTGCAGGATTTGCTGAAAGTATGGAAGAAGGCGTAACTCTTGTTCGAAGCCGGTTCCAGGACTTGGTTGGCTTGACCGATACCTTTGATCTAATAAGCTTGGATCAGCTTAACGAGGAAACTGTTGGCTTGTCCGATGAATTCGACGCAACAGGGAACTTCATTCGTGAGGGCTTCCAGGACCTTTCGGTGTGGGAAGAAGTTCAGGAATCTGCCCGGTACGGTGAGATTGAAGCGCAGTTTGTAGAGGCTATCTACGAAATAGAGGATAGAATTAGTATGCTGCAGCGAGTTTCGCAGGATTTGGGCATTTCCTTCGATATCCTACTCGATCCACCGAGGGTAAGAGAGCTGATAACTCAGACCGTCGGTATCGACGATACGTTTGACTCCACGGCAGGACTCTTCCGGGATAGAGTGGAGGTGTTGGGAATGGAGTCGTATGAGGTTTCCGCTGTCGCCTGGGACGAACTACTGGAGCAGACGGTGGGAATCTTTGACAGTATATGGGAGAGATCCGGTATCCAGGAAGCCGCGAACCAGGTCTTAGAGGTTCCATCGGAGATCGATGAGAGAGCAGGGCTTTTGAGAGATAACTTCCAGGAGCTAGGTGTTACGGGTGAGGTGTTTGAAGCTGGATACTTTGATGAGGTTTCTGATCAGCTGGTAGGTTTTGACGGAACGTTTGATACAGGCGTTGGTATGTTTAGAAGACGAACTGAAAACCTTGAGTTGATGGGCGATTTTGTCGCTCGTTTTGAACCTGAAATCCAGGCAGAAGAGACTGTAGGCGCTGTCGATTATATAGTGACGGGAACGGATCAGTTCAGGGAGCATCTTCAGTCCGTTGGTTTATCAGATGAATCTGTGGATACCTTCGGTCCTGGTTTTGTCGGCGAGGAGATTTTCGGTGTATTTGAAGGCAGTGACATTTTACAGTCTATTGGGAGAGAAAGTTTTCAGGGCTTCGAAGTTTTAGTTACTGAAGAGAAGGCTTTTCAGGCTACAGGTATAGCGGAGCAGTTTACCACAGTTTCGAGAGAAATCGACTCCAGGCTGGACCTGGTCCGTGACTATGCGGAAAACGTCGGAGCTTCCTTGGAAGTTCTTGACAGGTTCAGTTCCTTTGAGCTTCAGGATCAAGCCGTTGGACTGATTGGTAGGTTCGATACAAACATAGGTGTTGTCAGGGAAAGAGTCCAAGAAGTTGGAGTTTTCGACGAAGGGTTTGGTCTCTTTGGAGCTGAAGCTTCGTTGGTTGAGGTTGTCAGTGTTTTTGACAGGGTAGACGAAAGTGTAAGTCTTTTCAGGGACACCTTACAAAGCCTCTGGCTTCTGGACAGCTATGAATATGACCCTCCTATGATAAGAGAGACCTTGACGCAGGAACTCGGTGTTATTGATACCTTTGAAAGGACCCTTTTTCTTACCAGGGACAGAACAGAGAGTCTTTCACTTGACCTCGACGGGGGCGTTTTTGTACAGTTTGGACAGACGGCAGAGCAGGTTATGGATACTTTTGGACAGGTTACAGAAAACTTCCTTTCCTATGAGTTTACGGAAGAAACCGTAGACGTTTCAAGGGATATTGATTCAAGGGTCGGTCTTGTCAGGGAAAGAGTTGGTGAGTTCGGTCTGATGGATAGCAGTGATGCTGTCTTCGGAGCTGGAGAATACGTGGATCAGGTTTTTGGTCTTTTTGATAGCTTCAGAACTGAAGTAGGTCTTGGCAGAGGGGTCTTCGAAGAAATCAGGCTTATTGATGGCATGCACTTTATACCGGAGGACGCGAGGATACTGACACAGGAAATTGGAGTTGATGAACGGTTTGAGGATGGTCTGGACTTGACCAGGGAAAGGATGGAAGACATCGGTACTGTGGGTATTGTAGATGATATATTCGGTTCTATTGAGGTCCAAGAACAGACAGTGGATATTATAAAAACGGTTGTGGACAGGTTCCGTCCTCTGGTTATCGGCGAGCAGATCACGAGTACAGTGGACACAGTTGATGTAAGAGCATCTTTGGTTTCGCAGAGGGTTCAGAATCTTTGGACCGATAGTATAACTACAGAGAGGTTCAGACCTCAGGGTGTCGGTGAGCAGTTGCTGAGAGGAGTCAGCAGCTTCCATAGTAGAGTCTCAGTCACCAGAGACCACCTACAGGATGTTTTCGTGACTGAGTCTGTTACTGATATGTTCAGTCCCGCTGAGTCGATGGAGGAACTGTTAACTCTTCAGGATAGATTTGACTCTGCTTTGGGGCTTGAGAGGCAAAGGATTCAGGATATTTCTCCTGATGATTCCATGAGCCACGTTTTCAGGCCGGGCGAAAGATGGGAGCAGGCCGTGGGAGTTGCTGAGGAGTTCGACACCTTAGGAGTCTTTTTGAGGGATAGAATACAGGTTTTGGATGTAGAGGGTGATCTGGTCGATACTTTCCTTCCGCAGCAGTCCATGGAGCAGCTTGCTGGTATAACGGATCAGTTTGACACAGATCTGAGACTTCTACGGGACAGGACAACTGAGGTAGTACAGGATTATAGTACCGTGGAACTGTTCCTTCCACTTGCCGAAGGAGAAGAGAACATCGGTGTGCAGGATGACTTGGAAAGACGGATCGGCCTGTTGCGTCAGAGTGTACAGGATCTTACATTTTCGGATCAAGCCGAAGAGCTGTTCAATGCCAGAGACGCCGTGAAGCAGTTCACGGGCGTTGCGGATACCTTTGAGGACAGGATCGATATTTTCAGGGAGAGCGCCCAAGACATCTTAGTATTTGATAACCACTTCAGTGTTTTCTCGCCACGGGAACTTGCTGTTCAAATGATGGAAGCGTTCGATGAATTCGACACCAGGCTTCGGCTTGGTAGAGAGATTTACCAGGATACAGGACTTTCGGACTCTTTAACTAGGATATTTGGAACCGAATACGTCCAGGAACAGGTGATTGGAACTGCCACTGACCTCAAGGAGAGAATTTCGGTAACTAGAGAGAGTATGGAGGAGGTAGGACTTGTTGATTCCTTTTACGAGACCTTCGAAGCCTTGGACGTTCTGGATCAGTTCGCAGGAATTTCACATGAGGCCGATATAACAGGGTTCTTCATCAGAGACAGGCTTCAGAGCGCCGGCATAGCTGATAGGACCTCCGAACTGTTCTATGCAGGTGAAATACAGGATCAAATAGTTGAGTTTGCGGACGACTTTGACAGCAGGATAGGCCTTGTTCGGGATATAACACAGGAAACTGTT
>PUKU01000097.1 GCA_003550625.1 Candidatus Aenigmatarchaeota archaeon | reverse complement strand
TTTCTATCCTTTCCCTGTTTTCCGAGTCAACGTGGAACTGAACCATTCTGACATCCTTGTTCAGGGCTATCCCTTCATCGGACTTCCATCTTCTTATCTCCTCTATTATGTCCTTTGCAACCTCACCCATTTCCATGGTCTTTTCGTCCTTCAGTCTGTCCTCAACAACAGGCCAGTCCGTTAGGTTTATACTCTTGACACCTTCCCTGTCTCTAAATATGTTCTGGTATATCTCCTCTGTTATATGTGGAACTATTGGCATGAAAACCTTTAAGCAGGCCAGAAGACCTTCGTAAAGCGTCTTCAGCGCAGCCTGCCTACTTTCCTCACCGTACTCCTCCGGGTTATAGAGCCTGTGTTTAACCATCTCCAGATAGTTGTCACAGAACGTGCCCACGAAGAAGTCCTCCATCTTTCTCCTTACCTTGCTTGTTTCGTAGTTCATATAGTGTTCTCTACAGTCACTCAAAACCCCATCGAGCTTGGTCATGAGCCATGTATCTATCTCCTCCAACTCTGCCTCCTCGTCCTCGTAACCATCGAGATGCATCTTCACAAACCTAGAGGCATTCCAAAGTTTCGTAAGTATTCTTCTACCACGCTTTACCTCCTTATCCTTGTATATGACGTCCTCGCCCGTACCCGTACTTGCCGCCCAGTACCTGAGACAGTCCGCGCCTTCGTCCGCTATTATGGCTTCGGGGCTTACTCCCGTTCCCTTGCTCTTACTCATACCCACGCCCTCTTCCGCATAGACATACCCGGAAATAACTATATCCTCCCACGGTACAGAACCGTTGTGTAGGTATGATTTGAGTATCGTGTAGAAAGCCCATGTTCTTATTATGTCATGGGACTGTGGTCTCATCGAGAAGGGAAATATTGAACTGAAGAAGCCGTCACTTTCAAGCCATCTTCCTGTTATCTGTGGTGTCATCGAGGAAGTCATCCATGTATCCATAACGTCATTCTCTGGTTCAAGGTCGTCAGAACCACACTCATCACACTCCATCTCAACATCGTCGTACCTTGGATCGACTGGAAGATCTTCATCCTTTGGAAGTACAGTGTTTCCACAACTTTTGCAGTACCAGACAGGTATAGGAACGCCGTAGTATCTCTGCCTCGATATGCACCAGTCCCATTTTAGGTTCCTTACCCAGTCCCTGTATCTGCTCTGATAATACGAGGGGTACCATTCTATTTTTTCACCCAGCTCCAGAAGATTGTCCATGTATTTCAGCGTCTCCACAAACCATTGCTCCGTTGTTATAAACTCGATCGGAGTTTCACACCGCCAGCATACACCAACGGTCTGTTGTATATCTTCCTGATCAAACAGGAGACCTTCATCCCTGAGATCCTTTATTATTTTCCTTCTTGCATCCTCAACGTCCATCCCCTCATAACTTCCTGCAAGCTTGTTCATCTTTCCTTCTTCGTCCATCGAGATTTTAAGCGGGAGGTCATATTTCTTCCACATCTCCACATCGGTGCTGTCACCGAATGTACATATCATAACAACGCCGGTTCCGAAATCAGGATCAACCTCTTCGCTCTCCATAACAGGAACCTCAAAGTCGAAGAGTGGTACCTTTACACTATCCCCCACAAGATCTGCGCGTTCCTCGTCATCCGGATGAACAAAAACAGCAACACACGACGGTAGAAGTTCAGGTCTAGTGGTGGCTACCTCAACCCTTTCGCCATCCTCTGTTTCAAAGTAAATATAGTTGAGCTTTGTATGTCTTTCCTTGTCCTCAACAGTCGCCTGGGCAAGACTGGTTCCGTGGTAGGGGCACCACATCATAGGTTCCTCCTTCCTGTATATATCACCCTGTCTACGGAGATCAAGAAAAGACTTCTGTGAAACCTTGATTGCACTGTCCGTTATAGTTCTGTAAAGCGTGGACCAGTCCCATGACATTCCCAGCTTTTTAAAAATCTTCGTCATCCCGGCCTCCAGTTCCCGTGCCGCAGTCTCACATTCATCTATAAAATCTTCCACGCCGACATCCTTGACGGTTATACCCTTCTCCTCTTCAACATACTTTTCGGTGGGGAGACCGTTGTCATCGTAACCAACGGGAAAGAAAACATTGTACCCCAGAAGCCTCATGGCCCTTGCTATCATCTCGAACTCCGTGTAGTTATTCGCATGGCCAAGGTGAAGTGATCCGGAAGCTGTGGGAGGAGGTGTATCTATTGAAAAGGTCTCCGAATCTCCGTCGGGATCAAACTCGAATATGCCCCACTCGGCCCACCTTTCCTGCCATTTTTCCTCGACCTCACCTGGCTTGTATTTCTTATCCATTTTCATCACACACTAGAACATAAAGATTAATTGAAACGTATATTTTTAAATATACCACAGAAGAAAAAAGAAAAAATAAGGGGTGTCCTGGCAATCTATTTTCTCTTCTCTCTGAACTCTTCGGCATACTCTTCTGCCATTCCCTTGATCACATCCTTCAGACCAAGACCAACTGCTATTGCAAGTCCGATACCAAGGGCACCGGCAAGGATAAGTATCAATCCCTGAAGCAACATAGCTGGTTGGTTAAGTGCCAGCCTGAAGAATATGTCCAGTGCAAGTGCTGCACCGAAGAACATTGAGAGATAGAAAACTACTTTTCCGGAGAGGTCGGCATAGGACGTTCCTTCTTCTTCGTCCTGGATGAGTCCTTCCTTGAAGTAAATTCCTATCATGTAGGCCACTAAAAGAACTACTCCAGCGCCAACTATACCTCCGATACCAGGTAGAACGTAGCCAAACAGGAAGTTGCTTATAACTTCTATGTTAAGCACTGTAACTGCCTGTGAGATGAATACTATGTAGATTACCCATCTTGCTATCGTGTCAAAGAGAGAACTTGCAGTAAAGTTAAGGTGTCCTTCTTCCTTGATGTACTCATCAACCTCTGCTTTAACTAGAATCTCTCTCAGAACTTTGCCAACTACCCGGCCTATGATCCAACCAATCACGAGGATTATAATGAAACCTATGAATCCTCCTATGTTTCCCGTGAAAGATTGCCAGAGACTATACAAAACTTCCGCAGTGTCTCCAAATGCTGCGTTCATAACCTCTAATTGTCCTCTGTTGTTTATAAAACTTCTTCAGAACAAGCAAAGGGCAGGCATCATTCGAAGGCCCTTATACTGATATCTTCATTCTTCCAGTCACACTTGGGACAGTCCAGACGAATATGATAAACAACGTGATCTTCGCCGTACTCCACCCATCTGTGCTTGACTCCCTGTGAAGACGCCTTGCCGCATCTTGGACAGTCGAACTCTATCACCCAGTCCCTTCCAAAGTCTCTTACATCCAGTTTCCATTTGGTTTCGGGTTCCTCAGTGAAGCACCATCCATCGGGACCATACACGGTTCTTGCTTTCTGTAGTTTTCTGCGGCCGGTGTAGCTACCATCGCCTACCTTTCTAAT
>PUKU01000043.1 GCA_003550625.1 Candidatus Aenigmatarchaeota archaeon | reverse complement strand
TTGCGGGGGTTTCTGCGGGGGTTCTGTCCGGGCGCCTCCAAGTAATCTCCTCAACCGCTCCACGACCTGGGGCCGTGTCCTCGAAAACCGTAGTTTGAACTCCCTCTTCACTTCTCATCACCTCTATTACAGCTGACTCAAGCAATTCAGCTTTAGTCGGAACCTCTCCAACATCAAAAAGCCTTGCCTGTTGCGGACTGCCCGCTTGATCAACTAAATCTGCGTAAGCATGTAGTATTTCTGTGATCTTTTTGCCACTTCTCTTAAATTGGTCGAACACATCGAGTATGTCTTTTTGAAGGTTGGTAAGTTCCCTTTGATCTTCCGGTAAATGATCGTCCATTAGTTCCTGGTTTAAATACTGATTTACCGTCATAACAGGAGTAGTGCGTCTAAGGTCTGATAATTTATTAGTGGCTGCTGCAATGTCTCGGGATATATCTAAAGCATAAAGCTCGCCACGCTCCACCCCTTCTTTGACTTTTAAGAGTTCCGGGGCAGCATTAACCATTGCATTTATTTGATTCTTGACATTAACATCTGTATCTTGTGCAAGTTTTTGCAATACCTCTATATTTTCGTATACCCTTGAAAAGATCGCGTTTCTTATGCGATTAACGCCGTCTTGGGTTAGTACTCTGCGACCATGATCATCCTTGCTCACGAGTTTTTCCCGTTCAGCCGGTGATACAACCCCTGCTAAAAAGTCATTTATAAATTTTTGATTCGCTGTCGTGTCCAATTCTCCTGTTTCGGAAGGCACGTATTTTGCCAATATGTCAGCATCTAATTTAGTAGCGTCCACCTGTGCTCTTTCAATCGGGCTCATCTCGGTCACTGTAGGCACATTACCTTTTTGCGCAAACGCTACTCTATCAATATCAGTGTCACGTTTTCTAACTAACACAGGGTGCTCTGTCGCCTCGATATCTTCACTTCTTAACCCAAACTGCTCTGCGTTTTGTTTAAGCCAATCCTTATATTGGTGACCCCTCGTTGCTTTAGCATCATATAGTTGCTGGAGTGCAATCACACGTGCATTCCCTGCTTCTACGACACCATCTTTACCCACTACAGGAGAACCGTCGCTAGCCATCGCGTTATATCCTAAACGTGGTGGATTTAATGTGGCCCTTATGTTTTCTACCCTTTCAGCAAAACCACTAATAGTCCGCGGTTGTAATTGTTGCGGGTATTTAGGATGCTTGTGTATGGCAGTATCATGCGAAGTAATCAGATCTTTTGCATCCACCAAAGTATAAGTTGTTTCTAACGGAGTATTATCATCTGTGTATGCAGTGACCTTTGATCCCTCAGCCTTCGGTTTTAGTTCAGATAAGCCGGGAGCTACCTCAGGGACATCATGGTCTCCAGGATCAAGCGGACCGATGAAACCTGCTTCATCCTTTAATATTTCCATAGTTTGCTGAAAAATCCTATCGATCTGTGTTCGTATGAAGGCTTCCTCAAACTCCTCATTGGTTACAGTAATATTTTTTCGTTTCATCTCACTTGCTATGTAAGTATCTATATGTTCAACCGGCACATCACTGTCAACAGCTATTTCCATTATCTCCATCAATTCCGGGTTTATGGTTTCTTCTTCAGGCGGTGTTTCCTTTACAATCTCATCAACGGCATCGTAAAACTTAGAATACTCAACCTCTTGGTGGGCTTCATCCTCCACCATGGTCAACAGTGTATCAAATGCTACAGGAGCCACCTGATCGGTTGACCATCCTTGCTTGGCAGCCTGCTCGATAATCCGTTGCACTGATTTGGTAGCCGTAACAATTGGTTTTACTTCTTCTGTAACATGTGTTTGTGGAAAAGCATATCTGCCACCAAGCGGCCCACGCATAGCAATAGGCGTATATCCTGGTTGCGGTGGGAAGGCTTCTCTCAGCATGTTGGTCACTTCTTGGGGTTTAATGCCAGTGCGTTGTTCAAAACCACTCGGACCAACACGTTTGAGTATTTCGGAATATTCCATTGCCTGCGATTGCTTTGGCGTGAATTGTCTGTAGTCAACAGTCCTGGCTTCGCCGGGTAGCCTTATGGAGCGACCCATAATTTCGCCAATCTGACGGGTTTTTTCTTTAAGGATCGTGGGTACCGACGGTGAATCTTGCAAGCGCCTTATCTGACTCATGTGTACTAACCTGGCCTGAGTGTTATCTGGTGTAGCAGGGGCTACTTTAAATTGCGGAACACTTACTTGTTTTGTTGTTGGATACCCTTCATCCTGTGCCATCATTTTTACAGCAGAATGTTTTTGATATAGTTCCTTAGTCACCACTTTATCGGGGCCACGCCATACTTGTGTTGACACCCCGCCACGAGATACAGGTTTACCTGTTGTTGGATCTACCCTTATTTCATTCCAACCACGCAACGGATGATCTCTCCATAATTTGTATTCAGCAGGCGTATGTTTAATCGCACCAAGTGCAGCTCCACCAAGCATACCGTATAAAGCGGAATCGCTGATCCTTTCAAGGGCACCAGGCTCTTGTTTAAATATTTCCTCAAGTGATGTTTTGAGGGTAGCTCTGGAGCCCAAATGTGCAGCGCCCCTACCCATTGATTCCAAGTACCTTCTTGCAACACCAGTTATATTGGCCATAAAGTTTCCTGTTGATGTTGTTGGCGATAGACCACTCGCTGCTTGTGTTGCCAGTCTTTGTGCACTCGAAGCAGCAGCACCGGCTATGGGGTAAGCTGTGCGTATAAGCTGGTTCATTATCGCGCCACCCATAAGGTAATAGGGAATAGACCCGACGATTTCTCCTGCATATAGGTTTGCATGATCAGCGGCAGTTTCGGGCTTTGTTTCATCATACGCCCATCTCATTAATGGCTCTGACCAACCTCCACGATGCCCAAGGTCAACAGTTAAGCCTCTGAATATACCTTTGGCTTGCTGTTCAAAACCTCTACCGAGATCCTCACCGAGTTCCCTGCTGCTATTTTTAATGGTGTTAATGAAATTGGTTTGCGCAGGTAAATCCTGCAGTTCTTGCTGCTCAAATTGCACGGTAAAATCTCGGTGCGCAAACTCAGAAACATCTTCTGGTTTAGATATAACCTGTTCCGGCCTGGAAGGTTCCGCTTCAACACCACGAACAGGGCTATAACCTGGAGATACTTCAGGTTCTCTTCTTGCAACATCTAATGCCGGGCTAACAGGCTCATGCACGCTTGGCAGATCTATTTGGGCACGTTCCTCTGGTGTCGGAACCGGAGTAGGTTGTACTCGCCTTCTATCGACTTCCAGAGCGGGACTAACAGGTTCCGGTCGTGCAGGTTCAACTTCTCTCCTTCTCTGATCCACTTCTAATGCTGGACTTACAGGCTCTCTCACTTCTGGTGTTCTTACCTGTGCACGCTCTGCAGGTGGCGGAACCGTAGGAGAAGGTCGTGCAGGAGAGTCTATCTGTGCCATTCGC
>PUKU01000104.1 GCA_003550625.1 Candidatus Aenigmatarchaeota archaeon | reverse complement strand
CAAGAACACCCGAACCGCCTACTATGTACCCCAGTCTCAGGAAAAGTATAACTCCGATTATGCTGAGAAAGGTTGGTACAAATACACCGCGGAAAGTACCAAATCTACGTGAGCCTGTTTCTTTTTCGGACATTCCAATCGTTGTATAAGACTTATCGAAGGAGTTTTTATTATTTAGTCCGAAGACAGGAAGTTTTGATGGAGCCTCGGGCGGGAATTGAACCCGCGACCTCGTCCTTTCTGAGAATATTCGAGAATATCTCGGTTTTCCTACCAAGGACGCGCTCTACCGCTGAGCCACCGAGGCTTACCAATATCACGTCTTGTTTTTCTTGTCTACCTTTCCCTTGAGACGTGGCACCGAGAAGCTTTTTTCACAGTTTTCACACCTGACCCAGAACGGTCTCTTGTATTCCGTCTTTTTGAATCCGTGGTGCTGGCATCTATGGCATATGTACTCTACCTTGGCCAGTTCCTCGTCTTCTTCCTGTACCACTCTAACAGTACCTATGATTTCATCGTCGTCGTTTTTCTTGTCCTGCCAGGTAGTGAACTTGACGTTACTTGGATCAATCTCGCCCTTCTTTACCATTTCATCTATCTTACTTAGTTTGAGATTTTCTTTACCCTTGACCTTTTCCGAGTCATATAGTTCTTTGCTCATAACAACAAAGGTTTTGAATAGGGATATTTAAATATTCTAGAATGCTCCGGCAAGAAATGCTATAAGACCCAGGAGCATACCCAGTTTCAACATTCCTTGGATCTTTGAGGGATCCTCCTCCATTTCTATCATTTGAACTGATCTGATAAATGTTGCAACAGGCAGTAGTACTGTCACACCGTACCACAGTCCAAAAATTCCTAGTACCAGGGGCAGTGGAGATAGTAATATGGATACTATTACAAAAACTGAAGAGAGCATCCTTGTCCTTTTCTTGCCCAGTACAAGAGGCACGGACCTTACATTCTTTGTTGCGTCTGCTTCCTTGTCCTCGGCGTCCTTTATTATCTCACGGGCTGTGTTTGCGAAGAATGCCATGAGGGCCAGTAGCAAAGACGGCATGAAGTTTCCAACTGCTATCCCACCGAATACAAAGGTAGATCCGACGAGGAACGATACGGTTAGATTTGATACAAGCAGTCTCTTCTGAAGATCCATCGCATACGCTATCAGAAGGCCTGAGTTGATGCATGCAACTACGAACGCATAGATATTGATCCAGAAAGATAGGTATATTCCAGTTGCAAAAAGCACGAATGTCAGTATGAGGGCTGTTCTTAGTGATATCTCTCCACTGGGTATAGGTCTATCGTGATCGTATATGAAGTCCAGATCTCTGTCGTAGTAGTCATTTATAACCATACCGCCACCAGACACCAAAAAGGCTGCTAACATTGCAAATGCAACGGGTGTTATGACTATAGAAATTCCTCCGAGGTATGCACCTACCAGAACTGCTAGGGATGCCATTAGGCAGTTCACTGGACGTATAAGCCTGAGAAACGGCTTCATCGTCTAACTCCTGTCTTCCTTTGATTTTAACCTCAGGTCTTTGGACCCGCATTTTCTGCACTTTACCTTGCCCTGTCGAACCTTCCTGGGCTTTGCCCTTCTCTTGGCTTTGCATTTCATACAGATAAACATGTTTTCGAAAAGTCTTTTTCTCGCAGCTTCCTCTGGCATGATATTCACCTAACCTCTAAACGCTCTAAGTACTTAAAAACTTTGCCCTGGTTCTTATCAAATCAACCCCCTTTTCTTTATCACTATGTAACCAATGTAAACCAAAGCAAGTAAAAGGGTTATGATTTGTGGTGTTGGACTTTCCAAAAGTCTTCCAACTATACCCTTTGGTATATCAGGAACATCGGGAATTTCTATGTAGGTTTCTTCGCCGTTTGCCGTTATCGTGTAGTTGCCAGGTTCTTCGAATACATGGGGTATTGTGATAGATGCCCTTTCAGCGATTTCCAGTCTGTGTTCCTTAACATGTATAGGATGATCGTTTGTCTTGACTTCTACTGTTCTCTGGCCGTATATTTTGCCTATATTCTTTATGTCGTAGCTTATGAGGACTCTTCCCCAAACCTCGTCGTCCAGAACTGCGGATAAGTTGGATATCTTGATCTCGGGTGATGGTTTGAGAACATTTACATAGAGCGGGACCTTCAGTTCATCTTCCTTTCCGGTTATGGTTATCTTTCCACTGTATGTCCCGTGTTCCGTACCTTCGGGAACACTGATGTTTATCTCGATATCCTGTTTTTCTCCGGCTCCTATATGATACTCTTCCTCTAAAAATATCACCATTTCCTCTAGTTCCTCTATACCCAGTTTTGCGATATCCTCCGCGGTACCTTTATTGGAAATGCCGAATGTTTCCATCTTCCATGTTCCTGCAGATAATTCGGTATGTATTTCATCGACATCTATCTCCAACGATGGCCTCGGTACAGGGGGTCTTGGTCGGGGTCTGGGCCGTGGACTCGGATCATGTTTTTCTTTGTAAATGATATTGAATGTATCTGAACTTGTTACGTTCTCGTCACCAAGGCTTTTTGCTGTTATGGTTATACCACTGTTCTGTCCCTCTGCATTCTCCGGTACATTCACGGTTATGCCAACTGTAGCAACCTCGGAAGGCTCAGTGGATATGTTTTTTACCTCAGGCTCTACATACCATCCATCCTTTTCTGCGTAAGTGCTTATGTTGTAAGTATCGTTTAGCTTACCCAGGTTCTTTACAGAAAACTCGTATGTGTAGGTTCCTTCTTTCTCTACGGTTTGATCATTGGGTGCAACGACTTCTACTGCGTAGTCCTCTGTTTCAACGAAATGTGCAGTTAACTCTTTGTCTTTGTCCATAAGTACCGTAATATCTGAGTCTGTTTTGTTGTAGTGGTCCATGAAGTCACCTTCCCAGAAGTTGAAGGACCAGCATGTACCTGGTTGTGCTCTCAGGGGTACCAGCTGACCGCTGTAGTATGTGTGATTGCCCACATCGAGTGTTTTGTTTTCCTTGAGGTCTTTCACTGTACCGTTGCCCACTATATCGAGGGCCAGTTCGTATTCTATGTCGTAGTCGACCTGTTCAAAGTATGGTCTTATAGTTTTGTTGCTGTCCATGGTTATGTCTACGGAACCGGAAAACTGTTCACCCTCAGGATAGTCGCCCATCCAGTGGCTGAAGTTCCAGCCTTCTGTGGGAGTGGCATTGACTTCTATCGTGCTTCCGACCTCGAAGTCTTTTGTATAGGGGAAGTTTGGTACTTCCTCATTTTCTAAGAATACCTTACCTTGTCCTATCGGTTCCTTTATTGTAAGTGCGTATGTACCAATCTCATCAAACCAAGCAGTCATCTCCACATCTTCCGCGGGCATAAAGAAGCTGACCCCTTTGCTCGTGGTAGGCTCGTATCCCGTCCACTCGACGAACTCCCAGCCTTCATCAGAACTAGCTT
>PUKU01000060.1 GCA_003550625.1 Candidatus Aenigmatarchaeota archaeon | reverse complement strand
GAGAAATAAAGAAAAAGGGGAAAATAAAACACAAAGGTCAGGATATACGGCTCGAAGATATTTCAGATAAAAACAAAGGTAGGAAACTGGTATACTCCGGGGATACTCTTCCCACCGAAACCATAAAAAATCTTTCCAGGGAAGCCGACCTACTGATACACGACTCGACATTCCTGGACGAAAGTAGCCATAAACATGCATCAGCAAAGGATTCGGCTAAGCTTGCTAACCAGGCCAATGTAAAAAAGCTTCTACTTACCCACTACTCAAGAAGGTACAAGGATACAGATCCACTGTTGAAAATCGCCCGTCAACACCACGACAATGTAGAGATAGCAAAGGACCTTATGAAAATCGTGCTGTGACTACTCCCTTTCATCAGAATCTTCATAGGAAATTCCATAGTGACCCGTGGAAAAGTAACCACACATATCCACGAAGCTGTTATCTCGTCCTTTATTTTTTCAATCAAACCACTCACCCAGTTAATATTTTACCACCAAACTTTTATTATTTGACTTCGAACCGTCTGTAACTGTAGTGGTCAAATGTCAGAAAGTTTAAGTGAGGACAACGTACTGGAAGAGCAGGGAGGAAGGGTAGACAACCCCATGACCAGACTCATGGAGTACTGCATGCCACATAAAAAAAGGCTCGTGGTCGGAGTAATCTCTGTAATCGCGGCCTCCATTTTTGGCTTAATGCCACCCTATCTCATAAGTATAGCTATTGATGAGGCGATAATACCAGGTAATTTCGAACTACTGGGTATTGTAGTAGGAGTTCTGGTAGGCTCTTACGCAGGTAGAGCAATCTTCGAATACGCACAAAACTTCTATCTCTATACGTTTGCCCAGGAAGCCATATACCATCTCAGAATGGATACTTACAAACATTTACAGGAGCTTTCTCTTTCATTTCACACCGACCAACCAACGGGTAAGATGATGTCCAAGCTATCTAACGATATAAACAGGCTTCAGAGATTTCTATCCTCGACCATGAGGGAGATTGTCAGAAATATAACAATAGGCATAATAATAGGAATAATACTGTTCTGGATGAACTGGAGACTTGCAGTATTTACCTTGTTCCCAATTCCTATAATAGGATTAATGACATACCATTTTGCCGGAAAAATAAGGCCCAAGTGGGATGCTGTCAGAAGATCGGTTGGAAACGTAAACACAAGACTCCAGAACAATATATCCGGTATAGAAACCATAAAAAGCTTTGTAAGGGAAGATTATGAACTGAAAAGAATTGAAGAGGTCAGCAACGAATACAGGGAAACAAATGTGGAATCTATAAAACTGTGGTCGAAGTTCTTTCCTGCAGTTGGATTTGCAATATCCGTGGGCGCTGTAATAGTAATAGGCTACGGAGGTTACCTTGTGATAGAAGGTGTACTAACAATAGGTGTTCTTATAGCCTTCAATGCTTACATATGGCAGTTTTACGAACCGATGCGTATGCTAGGCTGGGTTACAAACTCCCACCAAAGGGCTGCGGCCTCTGCTTCTCGGGTATTTGGAATACTGGAAGAGCCTGTGAACATAACCAACGGTGAGAACACGAAAAAAATTGATAGGATGGACGGCGAGGTGGAGTTCGAAAATGTAACCTTTCACTACGGTGATCCAGAGGAAGAGGAGGAAGAGGATGGTGCTCTGAACAATGTTTCCTTCAGAGTGGGTCCAGGCGAGACGGTCGCACTCGTAGGTCCCAGTGGATCAGGAAAGACAACAACTGTAAACATGATACTGAGATTCTATGATCCTGATGATGGGACCGTTAAAATAGACAGAGAGGATGTAAGGAACCTTGACCTAAGGGATATGAGAAACAGAATAGGTATAGTCTCACAAAATGCATTTCTGTTCGACGACGATATAATGACGAACATATCTTATGGAAATCCGGATGCATCCGATGAAGAAATAAAGATGGCCTCCAAAAAGGCTGCTGCACATGATTTCATAGAGGAGTTTCCAAATGGATATATGACAGAGGTGGGGGAAGATGGTGTAAAGTTAAGCGGCGGACAAAAACAGAGGATTTCCATAGCCAGGACAATACTCAATGATCCTGACATACTGATACTGGATGAGGCAACAAGCAACGTTGACACCATAACAGAGGTCAAAATACAGAATGCCATAAGGGAGTTGATAAGAAACAGAACCACAATAATGATAGCACATGATTTGAGTACTGCAAGGATGGCAGATAGAATCATATGTATGGACAACGGAAGGATCGTGGAGGAGGGAACACACGAGGAGCTCCTGGAGAAGGATGGACTTTACAAGAAACTCTGGGATATGCAGTCGTCGCTGAGTAAGCCGTAATCAAGCCTTTGCTGGTACTTCCTCGACTGTATCCTCAGTTAAACTGCTTTTGCTGTAAATGTCTTCAACTATATCAGAAAAGCTGTATATCTCATCACACCTTCCGGTCTGGTATATATCCTGTCGGTCACCGTAAACCATTTCACTGCAGTCATTTTTCACGTGGTATGCCTTGTTTCCGTCACCATCCTCAAGAAACTTCTTTATCTGATGTGGATTGTCCTCTACCAGTATGTCGCAGTCCCTCCATTTATCATGCTCTATCTTCACATCATCGTAGTTCGTTATTCCCATACTACCCAGGGACTCTATGAGCTCTTCTCTGTTTATACCTTCTCTGGATGTTGATATCACTATTTCAATCCTCTTGCCTGTTTTGTACTCAAGTGCCTTCCTTATATCATCAATCTTAACAGAGATACCGTCCTCTCTGGGAACCAGTAGATCTCTCCTTTCTTTGTAGGCGAGGTTTGTGGTTCCACATACCCTATCAGCTAGCTCCAGTCCCTCACACTCTTCGTACTCTTGGAGTGACTCATCCGATAGTTCTTCCAAGCAGTTGAAGAAAGTCTTCTCTATGTCTGTCAGAACGCCGTCTACATCAGTTTTCAGTACCAACCTATCGGGGGTGTTCGGATACATGTAGTTAGGGTATATGTATACCAATTTATAAACATTACCTTCGACAAATGGTATACAAACCCGTAAACATAAAGGTTTTTAATCTTTGTTTTGGAACCTTAACCTATGCTCACAGAGAACAAAATGAAGGAACTAGAAGAAAGACAGTACCGTTTTGTTGGAAACCATTCTGCAGTCCGAACCTGCAACTGGCTGAAGGAGTCGCTTCGCTGCGATGATGTTTGCTACAAACAGAAGTTCTATGGTATTCAAAGTCACCGTTGTCTTCAGATGACTCCCGCACTGCTATGCAACCAGAGGTGCAGACACTGCTGGCGAGACACGTCCTTCTTTTCGTCCGAATGGGAAGGTCCGGTGGACGATCCGGTGGATATCATAGATGGATGTA
The DNA here is from genome assembly GCA_003550625.1 of Candidatus Aenigmatarchaeota archaeon. Taxonomy (GTDB): domain Archaea; phylum Aenigmatarchaeota; class Aenigmatarchaeia; order PWEA01; family PWEA01; genus PWEA01. The sequence goes on along the minus strand of PUKU01000060.1, from coordinate 111 downwards.
CAGAGGCACAAAGGGAGCTTATCTCCGGCTTCGGAGGCAACGAAGATGTTCCCGAACAGAAACTGGAGGAAGCAAAACACCCAAACCAGGCCGCGATATCGCTGACAGGCG
>PUKU01000079.1 GCA_003550625.1 Candidatus Aenigmatarchaeota archaeon | reverse complement strand
GTTCTCTGGGTGGCTGAACTGAGTTGTGACTATCTAGAAGTGAAAAAAAACAATAGAAATAAAAGCTTTAGGGTTCAATAAGGTCAGTGGGGTGTATTGAAATGACAGAAAAAGACAGTTTGAATGGAAACAAAAACGGTAACAATGTTGTAAAGGAGGCCATAGAGGACTACGATAAACTACAGGGCATAATCAAAGAATATTCTGATGATCTTTCTGAAACACTTTCGGTTATGGATAACTATGAAGAGAAAATGGGCATGGAAGCCCAGGAATGGTACAGTTTAATAGAAAAGGAGCAGGAGTACGAGAGAGAGAAAGATGAAATAAAAAGGGTACTTGATGAAAAATTCTATGGAGAGATTGGAGAGGACAGGGATACAATAAAGGAAATAATGAAGGATTTCGACCACCTTCCTATTTCAAAAGATATCGAAGAAATGACAAGTTATTTGGATGAAATCTCCGAGGATCTGGACCAAAAACTCAAGGAATACAGCGAGGATACCGGGCTGGATGAAGATCAGTTCGAGGACATATACAACGCCAGGAAGGAGTTCTACGAAGCAGAAAGAAATCTGAACAAGTTGAAGGAGAATAAGGGCCTCGATCAAGGCCATGTAAAGAAAATATACAAAACAAAGAAGGAGATGGAAAAACTTCAGAAAGAGAAGGATGAACTGAAGAATAGAATAGATGATGTCGAGGGCAACGGCGACGAGGATTTAAACATTCTTGAAGATCGCCTAAAGATGTTGAAAAAGGAAAGGCAGAAAAGGATGGATCTTGCAGAAAGTCTGCCGCTTACCAGGGATGAAATAGAGGAAGTATACAAAAAGAGCAAAGACCTGACAGAAAGACGTAAAAAATACAGAGAGACGTTATCTGGTTTGGAAGAAGGAGATAATGTAAAGGAAAGGGTAGAGGAGGTTCTCCAGGACTACAAGAAGAAAATAGACCTCGAGAAAAGAACTGAATCAATGGCAAATGAATACAAAAAACTCATAGAAGAGGGATACGGCGACGAGGATATAATTAAGATAAACGAAGTGGTACGTGAATCTGGTACACTTGAAAAGAAGTACGAAGAATTTACCGAAATGCTCAGCAATCTAAAGGAGGAACTCGATAAAAAAGAGAACAAAAAGGAGATGGTCAAGAAGGGATGGGAAGCATACGAAAAGGATGGAGAACTTTTTGAAATCAAAGGAGACCGCAGGGAACTTTCCTTCGGTAGTGTAATGTCAATGATGTCTAAGCTTGACCCAACCGACTACGATGCTATTGAAAATACTTTCGAGGAATATGAAAACAAAAGGTCCGAAAAGAATCTACCCGAACTCACTCCTTCACTTCTATCGGGCAACACTGACCTCGAGACTGCGAAAAGGTACCTACTGGGAGTTGAGGGATTATCAACAAAAATAAAGGATCCGAACGATCTAGTTCAGTTCACAGAAAGAATCGATGCCCTGGAAAACGAAGAAATAAAGGGATCGAAAGAACCCGGATTAGCTTATAAGGCAGGTGTAGTAGGGATCAGTGCTCTTCTTGGAGCGGCAGTGGGATCTTCCGAGCTACCAGGTGAAGATGTTGAACTGGAATGGCTCAACCATGGACCAGCACTCGTAGAAAATATAGAAGAAACGGTAGACATCACGGGGGACATGGACGGACAGATACGGGTAAACGGCACTGTTGAGACAACTGCAACTACGGGTATCGATCTAGATTCAGAAAATCTCAGTGCAGGGTTTGTGATACCAACTAGAGAGGGAAACATAACCATAACAGAACAGGACGGGCATTTGGAACTCGCGACCGGAAACGCAACTATCAAACTCAACGAAACAGACGCCGATCTAAATATAGAAGAGACCACAGGAAATCTTGCCTTTGAGGGAAGCTTGGCCGGAGATTTCGACCAGGAACTAGTCAGCAGATTCGTAGGCGACGAGGAAGACATAGACGGAACGATAGATGCTCAGTTTGTTCGTGAAGAGAGAAATGAGAGATCCCTGTGGCCATGGTTATTGGCAGGCGGAGCTGCAGGATGCATGTATGTTGGACTCAAATCCAGTATGAACAAAATAATCGACAGGGAAAAATCAGATGTCGATGATAGGGATAGCCTTGTCCATCTTATATCAGAGAAGTACGACGATGCCAACAGGATAGGTGAGCTTACAGACGAAGCGTGGAGAGAGGTAGGCAAGATAATGCAAGATGGACTTAAAGATATCAAAACCGAGTCCTATCCAGAAGAACGCGAACTTTAGTCGATCTTTCTTCACATGTTGGGGTGTTTGAATGAAGGAAACGAAAACAACATCAAGAGTCGGGAGAATATTTCTAAACCTAACTGCGATTATTTTATTTACACCAACTGTACACGCAAGTTCATTGTTTATAGAGACAGAAGGTTTCGTAAACAACAGTCTGGGTAATCCGATAGAGGATGTAAATGCCACCGTTGGATCTCCGGTAGATCCACCAACAGGATACTGTAATATCTTCGATGATGAAAATAAAGCATATAAGACAGATTTCACCGATTCGTCTGGATACTGGGGGACACTTGAGTTTGATATTCTTACCGTGACAGAAACATGTTACATGGACCTATTTCTAGAGAAGGACGATTACCATCCACATGAAGAAAAGGTCACCATAAACACGGATCAGGATAGTTACCAGTGGAACAGAACCCTTGATCGAAAGTCACCATACTTTGTTGTAGATATCACAGAAAGCAATTCACCTGTAATCGAGGGCGATGAACTCAAAGTAGAAGCTACCGTGGGGAATATAGGCAGTGAGGATGGCACCCAGACTATAGAACTATTCGATGTCGAATACCCCGGTGTTATCATCGACTCAAAGGAGATTACTGTTGGAGGAGAATCAGAGAAGGACATCCTACTCACGTGGGAAACGGAAATAAACGATGCAGGTGGGTACAGCCTAAGGGTATCCAGTCAAGACGATTCCGATGAAATAGACGTGGAAGTACTAAAAAGGGCAGAGTTTGAAGTCGATATAATAGAGACCAGTTCACCTGTGACAGAAGGAGAAGATCTGGAGGTTACTGTGGAGGTTGAAAACGTAGGTCAGGAAAACAGTGTTACACAGGACATAGTTCTTTACGATGAAGACTGGACCGATTCGCCACAGGACACAAAAAGCATAGAGTTGGAAGCAGGCGAAAGTGAGATTATAGAAATGGTTTGGACAACAAACATCGGTGACCGTGGAACAGGCAACATAAGAGTAGAAAGTGAGGACCATGTAGATAGAGCAGAAGTTACAGTTGAACCAAAAATTTTAGAATTAACCATTGACAGCACAGAAGGCGGAGAGGTTGTTGAACCAGGAGAAGGTACCTTTTACTATGAGTACGGTGAAGAGGTGGTGTTGAATGCGACGGCCGAGGAGGGATGGCAGTTCGTCGAGTGGACGGGTGATACTGGAAACATCGATGACCCTGGATCTGCTTATACCTTTGTGACGATGGAGAATGATTATTCTATAACATCTGAATTTCAGAGAGAGGAGTACGAGCT
>PUKU01000026.1 GCA_003550625.1 Candidatus Aenigmatarchaeota archaeon | reverse complement strand
TGGGCATCGAGAGAACCCAGGCCATGATAGCGCTCCTCAAGAAGAGACATCTGGATCCAGTGGAGATGCACTCACTCAACGACAGATATCTGATCAGAGAGGTGCCTGATATAGTCCACGTTTCAGGTGAGGATAGTACAAAGGCCAACTACAAGGGAGTCACCCTTCTTTCAACTACAGAGGACAGGGCATTCACGGTCAACCTAAAAACAAGGGAGATAGATGAAGTTGAACTATAGAAATACAGTGGGAGTTGTACACTCCTTCATAACCATCTGGGTCTATAAATGTATTTTATTAGTGGAGAATAAATGTTGATAGTATGAAGGTTCAGATACTTGACGTCGACTACAAGCTGGTAAACAGCCATCCTGTGGTGAGACTTTTCGGGAAGACCGAGGACGGAGAAACAGTATGCGTACTTGACAACAACTTCAGACCATATTTCTACTGTTTACCCGAGGACGAAGAAGGATCCGAGGATGAGATAGTCGAGCTTATAGACGAGGAGTACGGCGGCGCAGTCGAGAAGATAGAGGAGGTCAAAAGGTACCTTCCACTTTCATACGACCCCGACAAGAAAAATCTCCTCAAGATAATACTGAGAAACCCCAGGAACGTCCGTAAAATGAGGGAGTATCTCAGGGACAAGGGGCCTGTTAAGGAGCTTTACGAAACAGACATACTGTACAAATACAGGTACCTCATAGACCACAAGTCAGGTGGCATGCACTGGGTTGAGGTGGAAGGGAACTACGTGGACACTGATGTAGTTGACTGCAAGGCTATAGAGGCCGAGAGCGTAAAGCCCATAGACATAAAGAAGAACGTTGATCTGAAATATCTTTCCTTCGACATAGAGTGTATAGCACAGGAGGACGGCAGGATGGTGGATCCAGATAAGGACCCCATAGTTCTTATATCATGCTCCTTTACACCTGAGTTCAAGGGACAGAAAAACCTTGTCCTTGTAGCCAAACCCGGGAACACGACCGGAAAACATTTTGCAAACGAGGAGGAGATGTTGGAGGAGTTTCTTGGAATAATCCGTGACTATGACCCTGATGTCATAACAGGATACAATGTAGAGGACTTCGACCTGTCATATCTCATAAAGAGGCTCGAAAAACACAACATGGACAAGAATTTTGGAAGGTGTGAAAAGAACGTATACTGTAACAAGTACGGAAACAATACAGATGTTAAGATAGTCGGCAGGGTGGTGGCGGATCCCTATATCATACTGAAAAACGACGTGTATCACAGGATGATGAGGTACGATCTGGACACCGTATCAAAGGAGCTTCTGGGTGAAGGAAAGGATGACGTGGAGTACGAGGAGATGAAGGAGCTCTGGAACTCAAAGGGGAAAAAGCTCCAGGAGTTTGTGAACTACTGTGAAAAGGACGCCGAGCTTGCTCTCAGACTTCTCACAGAGAAGGGGCTTCTCGACAAGTTCTTTGAACTTGCAAAAACATCCAGACTTGTTCTCAGCGACTGTTTCGGAGGCCAGACCCAGCGTGTAAGTAACATGCTTCTCTACGAGTTCAAACAGAGAGACTTCGTATTTCCAGAAAAACCAACGGGCAAGGAGATGGAAAGGCGGAACGAAAGGCGGAAGAAGGCGGCGCTGAAAGGAGGCCTGGTGCTTGAACCCGACAAGGGACTCCATACCGAATCATGTATAGCAGTGCTGGACTTCAAGTCACTTTACCCGTCTATAATGAGTACATACAACATATGTCCCACCGCGCTTCTCGACGGAGAACCAGAGGACCATGGCCTAACTGAAGAGGATGTACATGAAGCCCCATCGGGAGGCTACTTCGTCAAGAGGAGTGTCAGAAAGGGTATACTTGCAAAGACGGTCGAGGACCTCATAGATGCCAGGTCGGAGGTCAAGAAGGAGATGGGCAAGGCCAAGGAAAGTGGCAAGGAGGAGGAGTACAACAGGCTGGACGCAAAACAGCTGGCTGTAAAGATAATGACAAACAGCTTCTACGGATACACAGGTTACTACAGGACGAGGCTTTACAGGCTTGAGATAGCCAACGCCATAACGGCCTGGGGCAGGGAGACCATAGAGAGGACCAGGGATATGATAAAGGACGAACACGGATACAGAACGGTCTATGGCGACACGGACTCTGTGATGATAGATTCAGGCACAAAGAATCTGGACGACGCCCAGGAGATATCAGAGAAGCTTTCCAAGTTCATAACCGATGAACTACCCGGCCGTCTGATACTGGAGCCGGAGAAGATATACAGGTCATTCCTAATTTTAACAAAGAAAAGGTACGCAGGCTGGGCCTTTGAGAAGGGCAGCGATGGCTGGGAGGATAAGATAGATATGAAGGGGATAGAGACGGTACGTAGGGACTGGCCGTCGATAGTTTCAGACACGATGGAGGAGGTTATAGACATAATACTCAAAGAGGGTGACATAAACAAGGCCATAAAGCATGTCCAGGACATAGCCGGGAAGCTTTCCAGGAACGAGATCCCACTGGAGGAACTGGCGGTAGTCAAGTCCATAACAAAGAAACTTGAAAACTACGATGGCGTTCTTCCGCACATAGAACTGGCAAAGAAGATGAAAAGAAGAAATCCATCAAATCCACCGTCACCCGGCCTGAGGATACCGTATATCATAATAAAAGGAAACCAGATGATATCGAAGAGGGTCGAGCACCCCGACTACATAAGGGAAAACGACCTCGAGGTAGACTCTGAATACTATATAAACTCACAGCTTCTTCCTCCTCTGGAGAGGATATTCAACGTTATAGGAGTAGACAAACAGGAGCTTTTGGGCGACGGCAGACAGGCGACCATGGATGAAATACTCAACGGCAACTCCGTAAACAGGGACAGGGATGTATCAGTAAGCAAGAACCCGAGAGACACCACAGTCGACGAGCTAAACGGTTTTGAGTGCAAGGACTGTGGTAAGAGTTTCAGGAGAGTACCACTCAAAGGCCGCTGCTCGTGTGGTGGGGACGTATACTGTGTTGGAAACGGTTCTATAGGAAAGAAGGTAAATATGGAGGACTAAGTCTCCTACAGCATAAAGATTATTATGGGAAACAGTATAGATCCCATGAGATAGCTTCTTCTTGATCCGGACAGTAGACATGAAAATCCTATGGACGTGGCAACCAGTGCAACCACAAGGCCCATTGTTCCGGTAAGAACGAGGGATGCAAGCAGTATGAAGACTATTACACCCAGACACAGACTACTGTAGTCGGCCTTTCTGAAAAGAACAAGGCTGCTTCTAGCAAGTTTCAGTGTAGCGTAGGCTCCTATGCCTGCTGCAACAATACCCACGATTATGAACAAAACTGAGTGGTTGAGGGTTATACTGTCCATTATATTCTGAACGGAAACAGCTACCCCGCTCCTTCCCCTTCCTATGAGATATATAGCAAGGAGTGAAACAAGTATGTTTGATGTGTTGACTCCGCCCAGGGCAAGCATAAAGCCCCTGTCACTCTCATCATCCTCCAGTTCCCTTACCAGGTATGTGGCCTGTGCCGAGCCTATACCAGGAAGAAGTCCCACGACCACCCCTGCCAATGAACCGAGTGTGCCTTCACGGATAGCCTCCCG
>PUKU01000017.1 GCA_003550625.1 Candidatus Aenigmatarchaeota archaeon | reverse complement strand
TCATGGGAGTTACATGGATGATGTTAGTTTCTTTCTCAGCACTTGCACTTGCATACTTCGTGTCTTTCCCGGATGCTCTTAAGGTAGGTGATGCAAAACCTCTTATACAGGAGATAAGGGATGCCTACAAGGAGGAGGAGGAACACTACACCGATGCAGCTAACAAAAGGATGGACCTTGCTGAAGGAGTAATTGCTGCAATAGCTACCCAGGGTGCTTCGGAGGCCGCTGGCGGTGGTCAAACGGCACAGACTGCGCAGTCTATTCACGAGGACCACAAGGAAGCTCGTAAGGCAAGAAAAAGGGCATTCAAGTATATAATATTAGTTTTTGTTATACTTTCCTTTGGATTCCTTGGTGTATACTATGCTTTTGGTCTTTTCGAGTATCTCGATATACCCATATGGGGAATCCTCGGAGTCTGTGGTGGTGGGATTGCATCACTCTATAACCTGCTCTCCGGAAGAAAGGAGAATATGTGGTTCGGCGCCCTTGTTTTCATTGGGATAGTATTTGGCGTTGCGTCACTCACGGGTCAGCCCTTCGCGATATTTGGATTCGTGTTGATAATACTACTGTCCTGTATAATCGTGACGCCCGAACCAAGCGTGAGACCCATAATAGGCGTTCCGGTTCTTTTCATGGCCCTTATGATTGCGACCACCGCCTATCCCCAGGTCATGGGTGAGGCTGTCTTTGGTAACTGGTGGCCTGCCGTGAACCAGAGGATAGAAGCTGTTCAGGATGTAGTTGCTCCTGCAACGATGGGCTTTTACGATGTTCAGGACACCCTCGGAACCGGATGGACATGCCTTATCTCACCCGAAGAGTGTTATCAGATGTTCCGGCCTGATACAGAGGTCGAGAAATCTTACGTAGCCCTGGCTATAACCAGACCGGAGCCCCTCGGTGTTGGTACCATAAGGGAGCCACTTGCTTCGGGAAACGGTGCCGAGTTCGAGTACCAGTTCCATGCAAGCAATGAACTGACATACGAAGATGTGGAATCACCGCCTACGATAGAAGATATAACCTTCAGTTCCCTCCAGATGTATGACTCTTCGTCCAGGGAGTTTACGAGAAAGGGTCCTGTCCGCAAGGACATACCTAGCTACAGCCGTTTTGAGGCAGGGTGTCCAGATGATAAGGTAGAGTCTGGTACCGGAGAACGTGGTGATGTATGCGAAGGACTGGATCTTAGTCCCGGCGAAGAGAGGACGTTTTTGGTAAGACATTACGACTTTGCAGAAGACGTTTCCCCTGGAAACTATCTGAGATACGGTGTGACAGCCGAGTACACCGTGGATACACACGCAGATCTTGATATAGAGATAGTCAGCAGGGATAGTTACAGGGATCTATCAAGACAGGACTTCTATGAGCCTTCATCGAGGTTCGAATGGGGTCCGGTCTCCGTTGGCCTCGGTGTTTCCAGACAACAGCCCATAAGAGAAGGAGATACACAGCCACTCTTCTTCCCGGTTACAAACAGGGGACAGGGATATCTGAAGGGCATAGAGAGTCTGGAAATATTGCTGGATGGAGAACCCCTTGGGGATTGTTCCGGGGATATAAAGGAGTTTTTGAACGATGAGATCAACAGGACCAAGGACCAACAGCAGGAAGATATACCCTCCGGTGAAAGGCTTGGACTCGAGTCGGGTGAAACGATAGATGCCGTCTGTACGATAGATGGAAGTAAGTTTAAGATAGACGAAGGACCTGATAGGGAGATTGGGCTTGTGGTTGATATAGATTACACCTACGAGGCGAGCAGCGTTGGCACCGTGGAGAACATCTACGCCTGTGCCAACGATGATCACTGTCAAGAAGACGAATACTGTGATACGAGTGTTTGGGAATGTATGCCAGAGTAGGTTCAGACACAACCGAAGAAAACATTTATATTAAACGGGAACGTAAAAAGACATAGTGATCGGATGAAAAAGGTTTTAATCCCAATTTTTATAGCAATCCTAGTTGTCTTTGTATCTGGTTGCATCGAGAATGGTGGTGGATGGATGGGCATAGGTGCAGAACAGGAAGATGCCCCTGATGATATACTTGATATAACAAGGTTCAGTGTCATACCTGATCCTCCTATAGATGCTGGGAATGACTTCGAGCTTTCATTTCTTTTAAGGAACCTCCACCATGATCTTAACCTGGATGCGGAAGGAGTTGAACTGAAGCTTTATGATGATGGTAGGTGTGACCGTTATGACGGAGACGATATAGATGGAGATACCATATACGGTGGTGCAGAAAGGGAGATTCGTTGGGATTTCAAAACACCCGATTCTGATGATATAGGAAGGATGCCTACCGAGTGTAGTATACGCTTCATGTTGGGCCATGAGTTTGATGCGTCTACAACCCATGATGTAAATATAATCAGCCGTGAACACGTAGAGGAACTGGATAGGAGGGGAGAAGGGGTAACAGTCTCACCAAGGGAAAGTAGATCACACGGACCCATCAAGATACATGTTAACTTCTGGAGAGGTCAGCCTTTCTTGGATGGCGATGAAGTTGGCTTTGGTGTGCAGATATACAACCGGGGCGATGGTGCGATTGATGTTGATAGAACGGACATGAGTGACAGTGGTATATCAATAGAGTATGATGGCCAACCTGTGGACTGTGAGTGGCCGGAGGACGAGCTGTACTTCATAGATGACAGAACCCCTGAGATAAGATGCACCATTGATGCAGAACTCGAGGGAGATGGGCCACTTGAGGAGAAGTCGGTCTCCGTGGAGATAGAGGAATACTTTTACACGATGCATTTCGAAGAAAGGGTCCCCGTGGCACCAAGGTAGATAGGACCTATGGGGTAGTAAAATGAAAAAGATATATCTTACCGTCCTTTTTTTGTTCTCAGTTACTTTGGTTTCTGGCTGTATTGATGCAGATGGAGGCATGGCCGGATTTATGGGTGTCGGTGAATCTGATACTATAGCTATTGAAATGGTTTCTGTGGGTGTCGATCCAGTTACACGTAGGATTGAATCCGGCAGGGACATCAGAGTTTTTTTCGATATTGAAAATGAGGGTAATACCACAGTTGAGGACGTTGATTTTAGTATAACAGACCACCCAAACTTTGTGGTGGCGAACACAGAGAAAAGTCTAGGCAATCTTGATCCAGATGCCATAGAAAGCTGGGACTGGGTTTTCGAGGCCGATGAAGGGGTACGGAGCCCGAGAAACTCAGACATAAGGCACAGGCTTAGTTATGATTCGACTGCCTATACCGAGCATTCGTTTGTTGCTGTATCAGAGGAGGAGTATATGGAAAGGTTAGAGGAAGGGATGGGTGATATTGTTGACCACAGGTACAACAAAAAGGAAACTCCTGTCGATATAGTTATAAGCTTTTCTGAAACCCAGCCGGTCGTGGAGGAAGATGAGTTTCTATTTGAGTTCAAGTTCGAAGATGCCGGGGATGGTTTTCCACAGGGAATGAAACTGGACAAGGGTGCCGTTGAAATCGAATACCCTGACTTTATATCTCCTGTAGGTGACTGCCACGGCAGGATGAGCATGGGTCAAACCGTGGAGTTGGTTGAGGACCTTTATTTCCATGGAGACAGTACATCATGGACCTCATGCCGTTTCGAGGTAGACAGTATAGATAGACTGGACGAAGGAGTGTTCACCATAACTGCAGACTACACGT